>JAAAOU010000253.1 GCA_009908745.1 Bacteroidota bacterium | reverse complement strand
CTTCCAGGTAGGCGACATCCTCGTCATCTTCGCCGTTGTTGATGCCGTTGCCGGGCGAAGAATCAAGATCGAACAAGCCGCCCGCATTGGATACGGCGTAGATTTCTGCGTAATTTTCGATTTGCCCCAGGGGTGCGGCGGGGCTGATGCTGAAGTCGATGGTCAGCACCTCCGAATCGCCCGGTGCCAGATAGTCGATCACTTCGGGCATGATAGCGATGTTCGTCATTGCCATCCAGTCGGGGTCTGCCAATTCCAAGCCCGCTGGAATATGGTCAGCGACCATGATGTTGTAGGCCGGAATATTGCCTTCGTTCGTCACCGTGATATTGAAGGTGACGATCTGGTCGAAGAAGTAAGGGCCAGCTGTGGCTACTTCCTTGGTGAGCGACAAGTCCATGAAAGGCTGCGACTGTACGATGGTGATGACGGCGGAATCATCGTCATCCTCGTTCTGACTCTCGTTGTCCGGGGTAGAGTCGGTATCGGCCATGTCCTGCTCCGTGCGGAATTCGAGAATTTCCGCCCAGTTGGTAATGTTGGCTGCCGTTACGCCCGGCTGTACCGTAAAGGAGATCATACGGCTCACCGACGCGCCCGGGGCGATGCTCTCGATGGGGTTGGCGAGTACCGCGTAGCTGTTGTCTTCGATTTCCCAGGCCGAGCTGCTGAGCGCCAAGCCGGCAGGGATGTAGTCTACTACTTGTACGTCTTGGGCCTCAATGGAGCCTTCGTTGGTCACCGTAATTTCATACGTGACGGTGCTGCCCTCGCTGTAGGGGCCAAAGCTGACGACGGTCTTGTCCAAGCTCAAATCGAAAGTAGAAGTCACATTTACGATAGCCTCATCCTGATCGTCTTCTTCCGGCACATCGTTCTCTGGCGTAGAATCTTCGTCATCCGTCCAAGGAAAATTGGTAAAACTCAATATCTCGGCCCGGTTGACGATGGCACCTCCTGCCGGTACCTGAGTGATCCTGAAGTTGATGGTGCGGGTGGCGGACTCGCCACTGTCCAGCTCGGGAATTGGCTCGGCGAGCACCGCCTGGCCGTTATCTATCTCCCACGCGTCTTCCAAAAGCTGCAATCCAGCGGGGATCATATCCCGGACTTGGATATCTGTGCCTTGCAGCACGCCTTCGTTGACTACGGTAATTTCGAAGCTTACCTCATCGCCAACTTCAAACGGCCCTTGACTAATGAGTTCTTTTTTTAGAGACAAGTCAAAGCGCAATGCGGGGTCTACTTCAATTTCCAGCGCGGTGTAGTCGTCTTCGTCATCCGCATCGTTGCCGTTAATGGCATCGGCATCGGAATCTATATCAGAATAGTTCGCCGCATTAATGGATTGTACGATCTCAAATGCATTCTGCAGGGCACCGCCCGGGTAATTTGCATTGATGCGGAACGTGATGCTCGTGCTCACAGAATCACCGGGGGCGAGGGCCGGCAGCTGATAGAGGTTAGCCGTTTGGTGGAACGAGCCGCCGTCGACCAACTGCAAGGCCTGTGGCTTGTAGTTGACCAACCGCACCGCTTCGGCCATGAGCAGGCCTTCGTTATGTACCGTCACAACGTAGGTCACTTCTTGGCCCGGCAGGAAAGGCGGGTCCGTGAGGGTGGAGTCCAGTGCCATACTGATCGCCAAGTCATAGTACAGCTCTTGGAAGCCTGCATCCAAGGTCAGGTTGGTCACTCCTGCATCCCCAGTCGAAAAAGCCACAAATGGCAAACCATCGGGTATATCACCGGGCATATCTTGGGTAAGCTCATCCGGGTTGGAGTCATTCATATAAGCATTGCTGCCAACACCTTGCAAGGCAGCCGTCATGCGGAAACTGCGGTCGCCGGCTTGTACGAATTGGTCGTCCGGGTTGCCGTCGTCATCTCCAAAAACCAAGTAGTATTCGTTATTCGGGCGTATTTGCGTAAAGCTCGCCCAGTCTTCGCCCACTGCGCCGGATTCGGTAAACCGGTAGCGGCCATTGGGCCCCGTCGTGGTGCTCGCGAGCAAATCGCCAGCGGCGCTGAACAACTGCACGGGAAGGTCGGCAATTGGCGCCTCACAAGCATCCTGCACACCATCGCCATCGCGGTCTTCCCATACATAATCCCCGACCTGAATCGGTGCCGGCTTGCAAATGCAAAACTGCAAATCACTAATGCCAACCATCTGCTCACTGGGTGCTTCAGGGCTGTTGCTGCCGGTGGTCAGCCGTACCAAGAAGGAATCGACTCGGCCCGGCACCGTAATGTATACGTTGCCATCGTCAGAGACACTATTCACGGTGCGCTCGCCCGCTTCGTACTCGTTCGCGTTAAGCAAATTGACCGAGCCATCATCAGCCCCAATGCCAACTTCTACGTCGCTGAGCGTAAAGGGGACTTCCACACCGTCGAGGAAAGCCCGTACTTCTATTTTATCTTGATAGGCCCCCGGCTCATAATCGATACCGAGCAGCGCAAAACGAAGTTGCTCTACCGGAAGCTCAAAAGAAAAGCTTTGTTCTACGGCTTGCCCGGGTTCATCGGCATCCATAGCCAACGGCCAAAACCCGCGCTGCCCACCAGCCGCCGTGTTGTCATTGCTTACCGCCATGCCCATGCCGTCGGTAATACCGGCCGGGTCGTCCATGCTCGTACGCAACTGCATGCCGTCGATGCTGTAAGGCAGTGGGCCGCTGTCCCCGTCTTCGAACTTCATCCAGTCCAAAAAGCGGGTGCACAAAGGCTCGACCGGCGCCGGACCATCACACCAAGAAATATGGCCAATGCCAATAGCCTGCAAGCCAGGGTCGGCCACAGAGGATGCGGAAGCCGTGAAAGTAATGGCGACTGCATCCACGACTTGGCTGAAGTGGATGTTCACATTGCCCCTCGTCGAGGGGGCATCTACCGTGGTCGTACCTTCGTATACGCCTGGGTTGATTCGGTTAACAGCGCTGCCCACCTCTACATCACCGGGCAGGAGGTCTACCGGCATACCGCCCAAGTAGCCTTGCACGCTGACCCGGTCGATCGCATCACCGGAGATATCGATATCCAATAAGTTGAAATTCAGCCGCTGTACGGGGCGGTCTAAAGAAAAGACCACGCCTACGTCTCGCTGGGCGTCTCCGCCTGTATCGTCCGCGTCCATTTCCAAGAAATAGTAGGCCTCTTCCCCACCCAGCATATCATGAAATACGCGGTGGGTATAATCGGTAGCATCTTCGGAGCTGCGCGACCAGTATATCTTATCACCACCGACATTCTGAACGTACGGGGCTACCGGGAAAGGCAATGCCCCAGCGCTGTAGGTGCTCCAATCGAGGGTGCGGAAGTTTTCTATACACTCGTTTGCGACATTATCCGGATTAACGCAGTCTTCCGTAGTGAGCTGTGGGGCAAAGCCAACCGTGATGCCGCAGCTGCCGGCTTCCACGAACTGAACATCCCCCGCGTGCTCGTCACCGAAAAAGGTAGCCCCCATATCGCCGTCGGCAGAAAACTCCAAGCGGTACTCCTGCCCGTCCTGCAAGCTGTCAATGCTCCACAGGCCGTCGCTATTCGAGTAAGCCGAACCAGCGAGCTGGCCGTCGCAGTCATAAGCTTCCACCAAGACGTTAGGCTGGCCCGGCTCTCCGTCGATGCTGCCGTTGTGGTTTTCATCTTTGAAGACGAAACCGCCGACAACGCTAGCGTCGTCCGGGCAGGGTGGCGTACAGGCGATAGCGTCCACTTGGGCAAACACCTGGCAGCTACCATTGGCTAGTGCTGCGACGATGGGGTACCCCAAACCCGGGGAGGGCAGGGTGAAGTTTTGTAAAGTGATACTTCCAGCAGTGCCCGGCAATTGCACCGTCTGCGTCTGTCCGCCGAGGCTCACGTCCACAGCTCCAGTCGTACCGCCAGACCAGCTAATTTCCACGCTAGCGGTGAACGTGCTTTGGCCATTGCTGTAATTGCAAGTCACATTCACGTCTTCTATCTCCACTACGCAGTTGTTCTGGGCGAACAGAGGCGTCCCCAACCCGGCAACTCCAAAGAGCAAGAAGGCCAGTAATAGGTTGGTCCAAAGTGTTTTCACGGTGTGCTTAGCAATCATCTCGGTGTAGCATTGTCTCATGTGATCAAAATTTGTTAGCTCCATTTCGGGCTGAAAATGAAAGCGGCCCCGAAAGGTGCCGCGGGTCTACGGTAGCTTCTATAGCAAACTCCACGCCAATTTTCCATTTTATGACGTAGCTTTCGCCAAAAGCGTACACTTTCAGCCAGAAAATTTTCAAATAAATTACCGCTCGGCTGAGGGGCAGCCGTAAGCAGCGAACCAATACGAAGGGCTTGTAAAGGGAATTAGTGGTAGCAATGTGCCTGAACTTGTTACGTTCAAGCAACCCATTATTCTGCATGGGCAACAGACTATCCGGTTGGCAGCTCAAGACGTTAATCACTGGGGGGCTTGGCCATTAAGCCTTGGCTGTATTTAGTAGTAAGTTTGTGAACTAGCAGGACAGGACCCCCACTAGTCATTGCAAAAGTAAGTAATATTTTGAAGACCTGCTATTTTTTGGGCGCTTATTATGGTCTTCGGACAAAATAAAAAGACCGGGCAAACTCGAGCTCTATCGAGCTGCCCGGCGGAGGTGAAATTGTTCACCAAAAACCGTCTCTTTCCAGGGTAAAAACCCTGTGTTCACCTGATAGACCCTCCGAAACGGGTTTTCGCTTCCTTGCAGGCAAGGGAAACTGCGGCTTTAGTATTGGCCGCAATGACGATCAAGCGCCCCTACGTCAGGGGCAACAAAGGGGCTTGATGCCAGCACATAATAGTGTAGCCGTGTTTTTGGGAATTGTCACCTGCCAGCAGTTGGCGGGCGTGTGCATGAGAGAGAGGCTATTTTCAGCAATATACGATTTTTTGCACTATGATTCCAGTCTAAGAAAAATGCCCAGGGCGTAGTCAAGTGCCCCGGGCAAGGTGTAGAGTCTTAGATATTCCACTAGTGTGTGGTGGTGTTACTGTTTTAAATGGTCATCCCCTCCATTTCGTAGAGTGGGAATTCCGGCATAAATGTATTGACTTTCTGCCGAATTTCCGCAATTCGGGTCTCATTTTCTGCATTGGTGATGACCGCGTCTATCCAATCGACCACTTTGAGGCAGTCTTCCTCTTTCAGGCCGCGGGTAGTCACCGCGCTGGAGCCGATGCGGATGCCGGAAGTCACGAACGGGGTTTGGGTATCGAAGGGCACCATATTTTTATTGACGGTGATGTCTGCTTGGCCGAGGGCCTGCTCGGCTACCTTGCCGGTCACCCCTTTGGCGCGCAGGTCGATCAGCATCAGGTGGTTGTCCGTGCCGCCGGAAATGACGTTATAGCCTTTCTGCACAAAAGCTTCGGCCATCACCCGGGCGTTTTTGATCACTTGCTGGGCGTACGTCTGGAAAGCAGGCTGCAGCGCCTCGCCGAAAGCGACAGCTTTAGCGGCAATGATATGCTCTAGCGGCCCTCCCTGCATACCGGGGAATACCCCGCTGTTCAGTATAGCGGACATTTTCACCGGGTTGCCCTTCTTGGTGGTTCGCCCCCAGGGGTTCTCAAAGTTCTCCCCCATCATGATGATACCGCCTCTTGGCCCGCGTAACGTCTTGTGCGTGGTGGAAGTCACGATATGACAGTGCTGCAGGGGGTCATTCAATTGCTTGGCCGCAATAAGACCCGCCGGGTGGGCAATATCGGCTAGCAACAGCGCCCCTACCTCATCAGCAATAGCGCGGAACCGGGCGTAGTCCCAGTCGCGGGAATAAGCAGATGCCCCGCAAATCAGCAACTTGGGCTTCACGGCCCGGGCTTTGGCCTCCACTTTGTCCATGTCGATCAGGCCCGTATCTTCTTCCACGCCGTAAAAGTGGGGCTGGTAGACCTTTCCCGAGTAATTGACCGGGGAGCCGTGGGACAAGTGCCCGCCGTGCGCCAAGTCAAACCCGAGTATCGCATCGCCGGGTTGCAGCACCGCCAAGAATACCGCTGCGTTAGCCTGCGCGCCGGAATGTGGCTGCACATTGGCATAAGCCGCCCCAAAGAGCTCCTTCAGCCGGTCGATGGCCAGCCGCTCTACCTCGTCGACCACCTCACAGCCGCCGTAGTAGCGTTTGCCGGGGTAGCCCTCCGCGTACTTGTTCGTCAGTACGCTGCCCGCCGCTTCCATGACTTGAGGACTGGCAAAGTTTTCAGAGGCGATCAACTCGACCCCCATCCGTTGACGGTCTAGTTCTCGTTGTATTAGATCGAATACTTTTTGGTCTTTATTCATCACTTCGCAATTTTAGAACCACGGCAAACTCGCCGCCCCAAAGGTAGCCCCTTTACCGGGAACAATGAAAAGAATACCGGGCGGTGCGTGCCATTTTTACAAGATGCAAACAGGAACCACCTTAAAAACGGGCCGATTGCCGCGCCCGACACAATAATTAAGGATACGCAATTGTTATTGCAGCGCGTACTTTGAAAAGTCCATCCTCAAAGCGGAAACGGTGCTCAAGGCTAAGCATGCCGCGAATCTGGTTGTTACTTTAACATATCCGTTATCATTTTATGCAACGGAATGCAGTTTACAATAGTATAAACACTTGGGCAAAGCGCAATTCTTTACATTTGCCTTTCCTGGGTTAGGGTTACAGGTTTAAAACACAAAACAGACTTCATGCTGAAGAAAAGTCGTTGGTATTTCCTTCTCATCACACTTTGCTGCTTTGCATTGCCAGACGGTGAGGCTGCAAACAAACGCTACCGCTGTATGTGGCGCGACGACCCGGCGACGACTATGGTCATCGGGTGGGATCAGGTCTCTGGGCAGAATGCCGTGCTGTGCTACGACGAAGTCGACTTTGGCCGGCAGGCTTCTGCTTACCGCAATAAGAAACGCCCCGATCGAATCATACAGGCTAAAGGTATGGACAATCACTTTGTACGCCTCACGGGCTTAAAGCCCAATACGGTGTACTATTTTGTCATCCTCGATAGCGAGGGGGTCAGCCAGCGGCTTTCCTTCAAAACCACGCCCGACGACCCTAGCGAACCGCTTTCCATCATCGCCGGCGGGGACTCCCGCAACAACCGGGATGTCAGACGCAAGGCCAACCAGCTCGTCAGCCGGCTGCGGCCTCATTTCGTTGTCTTTGCAGGTGACATGACTGGGGGTGACACCTACGAAAACTGGCGGGACTGGTTCGACGACTGGCAGTATACGATAGGCAGTGATGGCCGGCTGTTTCCCATCGTACCCGCCCGCGGCAACCACGAACGCGAAAACGGCTCCATCACCGAGCTCTTTGACGTGCCCAATATCGACGCTTATTATGCCTTGACTTTCGGCGGCGGCTTGTTCCGGCTCTATACCCTCAATTCCCTCATCTCCCCCAGCGGCAAGCAGCGCATCTGGCTGGAAAGAGACTTGAAAGCCAACCAGGACATAAGCTGGAAAATGGCGCAGTACCACCACGGCATGCGGCCGCACACCCGCCGCAAAGCCGCCCGCGATGACCTCTATGCGAACTGGGCAAAGATATTCCACGACCAAAAAGTAAACTTGGTGCTCGAATCCGACGCGCACGTCGTCAAAACAACTTACCCGATCAGCCCTAGCCCCAATGGGGACGAGGGGTTCATCCGCGACGATGACAACGGCACCGTATATATAGGCGAGGGTTGCTGGGGGGCTCCTTTGCGCAGCAGCGACAACCCCCGGGCTTGGACCCGCGCCAGTGGCTCTTTCAACCAATTCAAATGGATATTTGTCCGCCA
>JAAAOU010000019.1 GCA_009908745.1 Bacteroidota bacterium | reverse complement strand
CGAAACCGTTCCGGCCGACCGAACACCGGCAATCACCGTGGACAAGCAGGCCGACGACACAACCGAAGTCGTAGCGGGACAGGTCGTCACGTACAGCTACATTGGGTGATTCCATAGCGATTGTGCCGGCTTACGGTGGTCTGCCCGATTTTTTCGACTGGAACCCGGCTACGTTTTTGAATTGCGCCGATTGCCCTTCGCCAACCGCTACGCCCACCGAGACGGTACGTTATTTCCTGACCATCGGCAATGGGGCGAGTTGTACGCTGACGGAGGCCATTACGATTTTCGTGGAGAAGCCCCGGCAAATCTATATCCCCAATGCCGTCTCCCCTAACGATGATGGGGTCAACGATGTGTTCCGCCTGTACCCCGGGCGGGGCGTAGAGCGCATTCTCAGCACCCGCATTTTCGACCGCTGGGGGGAGCTGGTGTTTGAAGCGGAAAACTATGTGCCGGATAACTCGCAGCCTGCTTGGGATGGGGCTTTCCGGGGCGAGACGATGCAGTCTGCGGTATTTACCTACGTGGTGGAGGTGCAGTTTGTGGATGGGGTGGTGCTGCCGTTTACGGGGGCACTGCATTTGGTACGGTAGACTAATGACTTGACAAGTTTCCTTGGTGGGTACCCCTGACCGTGTCAAGTCTAAGCCCTGCAAGAGTAGACTTGACAAGGTCTAGGTTTTCCGCATGGGAAACTTGTCAAGTCTACTTTTCATTAAGCAAAGGTTAAAATTGTCGGATACGTGGAATGGATGTCAATAAATCCTTATTTTACATCATTAAAAGCTGGTTCTTTGACAAATCCTGTGGTCAAGTCGAAGAACGTAAAATCTTAACTAAACCCATTAGAAATGAAACCTACGCGCTATCTGTTGCTGGCCTATTGCTTGGCCGCTGTTTTATCTTGTACTAAGGAGGATGTAAAGCCGCAGTATGAACCGGTCTTGTTAGATACGATAGACTTGAACACCAAGTTGACGGATCCTGGCGGAATCATACTCCACGCGCTACAACCCTGGGATGAGGAATATTTATTAATACATGAAACGGCGGTTTCTCATTATTCTTCCCTCTATAGCTACCGCTTATCTGACGGTAAGGTCACCCCCATGGGAGAGGAGGTATACAGAGACCTTATTAATGACGCCAATATTTCTAAGCGTGGTGATGAAATTGTACTGATCGGCCGATATGATGGAGTTGAAATCTTGGTTGTGGGACTTGAGGATATGTCGGTGAAGCGCCGCTTTCCCCTTCGTTACCCTATTGATCCAATTGGTGGTTTCCATCATTTGGTGGGACCGAATTTGTACTACAAAAACTATTCAGGGCAAAACATTCAAATTAATCAGATCAATATAGACGATGGTGAGCTGCAAGTTGTGTATAACGTAGACCGTTCCGCAGAGCGAGTCGATGGGGAGTATACTACGCCACTGAAATGGGAGATTTACGAATCAGTAAATCAGACAGCCCGTTTGCTTACTGTTGACCGTTTGCCGGATGGCCAAATCGGGCTAGTACACTACGAGCTTGCAGAAAATCAGCTAATCTGGCAGGTAGGCCTCGAAGAATTTGAAGCGGCGGGGGCGGTTTCTCCGAAGACGGTATTGCTCGGGGAAAATCAAGTGTATGTGATTGCTGATGATTACATCAGTTGCCGCTCCTTGTCAGACGGGGCGCTAATATGGTCTAATCCAAGAACAGCGGCCGATGCGAATCATCTTGTAAGAGTATTTGGAGATAAGCTTATTTCGGTAGGGGAGGAATTGATAGAAGCTTTCGATACAAGCGATGGCCGATTAGTATGGAGTCTGCAAGAAAACTATGCATTGTGGCTGTTTTGGAATAGTGCTCAGCTCAGCATGGTCAACTATGGGGATTACTTGATCTTAAACTGTTTTCCTATTGACATTCGAACAGGCCATGTGCTTTGGAGCGAACGACCGGAAATGCAAGGGCTCAATATCTATACAAGGAATAACAATATTCCTTATGTGGATTTGAATCAGAAAGTGTTGTATTATTTAAAGGATGCGATACTGTACAAGTGGGAACTGCCACCGATCGACTAACTTTTACTGCGGCTGCAACATCCGCTCCCGGTACGCTTTTGGCGAAAGCCCATACTTGCGCTTGAACACCCGGTTGAAATAAGAGGCACTGTTGAAGCCGGCGGAGCGGTAAGCATCCTGCACCCGGCGCTTGGGGTCTTGCAGCAGGCGGCAGGCGAGTTTCATGCGCTCGTTGTTGATAAATTCTACCGGCGTAACACCGAAGTGGTCTTTGAACACCCGGTAAAAATTCGACTCGCTCATATAAACCCGCTGGCTGATCTGCTCCACGCTGATTTGTTCGTTTAGGTGCTCGCGGATGTAGCGGATGGCAAAAGATAGCCGGTCGTCACTCCCTATTTTATGGTCTTCTATGTAATTGGCGCGGGACTCGGCCTGCAAGATGCGTACAATGAGCTCTTGCAGCATCAAATTGGCGAATAAGTCTTTGGAAGGGTGGTCTTCCGTACACAGGAACAACAGCCGCTGTAGGATTTGCTTCACCGCCACACTATTGGTAAAGTGAAAACTTGAAGGTGTGAAGCGCCATTCTTTTTCATCGGGCTTGGGCGCGGTCTCATTCAGGGTGCGGATGGTCTCTTGTATCTTGTCCTCCGAAAGGGTCATAGCCAAGCAGTGCGTAGGGTTGTCGAGCTCGGCCTCCGGGAAAGTGATGCACATGGTCTCGTCGGCGGGCAGCAGCAGGGACTCGCCGGGTAAGAACTCGAAGCTGGGGTGCTCTTGCAGTTTCATGACCTTTTTCCCCCGGATCATGCTGGCGAATACGGGTTGGTGGAATTGGAGCAGTACCTCCTCGGCTTGCTGATGGGTTTCGAAAATATTCACCTCCGCCTTTTCCATGGTGAAGGAGGTTTTGTTCTCAACTAGCGTATCGAGGTGGCGGTAGAGGGAAAAATTGTGTGGTAGTTGCATAAGGCTTCAATCTGATATCAGGGCAGGCAATCGGTATAATTTTAAGTGAAACCAATTGCCTGTTTCTAAAAGTAACCTTATTTGTGGGGATCGCCAAATAATATTACGGCCGCAGGCGGGTTTTTACACTCATCTTGCAAGAATAGTTCACTTTTGTGGGAGGATACGTCAGGTGCATGGTGTTTGCAAGGCTTAATTTTGTGCAGAGGCAATCCGGAGGAAAATAATTTCACTGGGTTTCCGAAATCAAAATTAACCATTAAATTAAAACTATAGGTATGAGTAATGTAGCTACCGCAGCCCAAGATAAGCTGGGCGCTCCCAAGTTCAAGGAGCAATACGACAATTACATCGGCGGCAAATGGACTCCGCCCACCAAAGGCGAATACTTTGACAACGTCTCCCCCGTTGACGGCAACAGCTTCACCAAAATTGCCCGCTCTACGGCAGAAGACATCGAACTGGCACTCGACGCGGCCTGGGAAGCTGCCCCGGCCTGGAATTCTTCGTCTGCCGCATACCGTTCCGGTTTGCTGCTGAAGATTGCCGACATCATGGAGCAGAACCTCGATGCCCTGGCCCGGGTAGAAACTTGGGACAATGGCAAGCCGTTGCGCGAGACGACGATGGCAGACATGCCCCTGGCGGTTGACCACTTCCGCTACTTCGCGGGCGTCATCCGCGCCGAGGAAGGCAGCATGAGCGAGCTGGACGCCAACACCGTTTGCGTAAACGTACAGGAGCCACTGGGCGTAGTCGGCCAGATTATCCCGTGGAACTTCCCTATTCTGATGGCGACTTGGAAGCTGGCACCGGCTTTGGCTGCTGGCAACTGCGTAGTGCTGAAGCCCGCGGAGCAGACCCCCGTTGGTATCTTGGTGCTGATGGAATTGATACAAGACGTGCTGCCGGCAGGTGTGCTGAACATCGTCAACGGTTTCGGTGTAGAAGCTGGTAAGCCTTTGGCTTCCAACCCCCGCGTCAACAAAGTCGCCTTCACCGGCGAAACCACGACCGGGCAGCTGATCATGCAGTACGCTTCCAAGAACATCGTGCCCGTCACCTTGGAGCTCGGCGGCAAATCGCCCAATATCTTCTTCAAAAACGTGATGGATGCCGACGATGACTTCTTCGACAAGTGCCTGGAAGGTGCCGTGATGTTCGCCCTCAATCAGGGTGAAGTCTGTACCTGCCCTTCCCGTATGCTGGTAGAAGAAAGTATCTTCGATGAATTCATGGAGCGTGTAATAGAGCGCACCAAAGCCGTCAAGCTCGGCCACCCGCTTGACATGGAGACGATGATGGGCGCACAGGCTTCGAGCGATCAGTACGAGAAAATCCTCAAGTACATCAAGATCGGCAAGGAAGAAGGCGCGGAGGTGCTCTGCGGCGGCGAAGCGGCTTATAACGAAGGCTTGGAAGGCGGATTCTACATTCAGCCGACCATCCTGAAGGGCAATAACAAGATGCGGGTCTTCCAAGAGGAAATCTTTGGCCCGGTCGTTTGTGTAACCACCTTCAAGGACGAAGCAGAGGCCATCGAGATCGCCAACGATACGCTCTACGGCCTTGGTGCTGGCGTATGGACGCGCGACATGCACCAAGCGTACAAAGTATCCCGCGCTGTGGAAGCCGGACGGGTATGGGTTAACAACTACCACAACTACCCGGCACACGCTCCATTCGGCGGCTACAAGAAGTCGGGCATCGGCCGTGAGAACCACAAGATGATGCTGAGCCACTACCGTCAGACGAAGAACATGCTGATTTCTTACGACAAGAAAAAGCTGGGCTTCTTCTAAACGGAGCTTGACTCCTTTGCTACAGGCTTGGTGGGTGGAATTGCTCATCAAGCCTGTTTCCTATTACCTTACCCTCGACCAAAAATAACCATAACCATGATAAAACGCGTACTTGTCACCCCCGAAGCAGAAAAGGTCATCGATCAACTCCGCGAGCAACACGGCCCGCTGATGTTCCACCAAAGCGGCGGCTGCTGCGACGGCTCCGCCCCCATGTGTTTCCCGAAAGGCGAAATGATGCTGGATGATAACGATGTCTGGATCGGCGACATTCACGGCTGCCCCTTCCTCATGTCCAATGATCAATTCGAATACTGGAAACATACGCAGCTCACGGTAGGCATTACTAAAGGGCGCGGCGCTAGCTTCTCGCTGGAGATTCCCATGGGTATCCGCTTCATCATCGATTCCCGCCTGTTTACGGATGCGGAATTGGAGCAGCTGGAGGCAGTGAAGAGTGGGGTGGAGGTGGTGTGAGGAGTTAATCATCGTCCTTACTTCTCCTAAGTATAAGGGTTAGTAGGCGTTGTTGCTCTAGTCAGATTTGTACAAATTGCATCTCGCACAACAGTATATAAGATTACTGAAATTATCTGAACCGCCTTTAGATTTTGGTTGATAATGATCTATTGATAATTGACCACCCGTATCCTTCTCAGAGACTCCGCAGAACTCGCATCTGAATGCAGCTCTTTTTCTCACTTTGTCCCTTGTTTTATCAGAAACCCCCATCTAGAAATTACGCTGCATTCTTTGACAGTTTTGCCTTTAGCTGTCGATTTTCCTCTGCCAATGTATTATTGAGGACTTGTACTTCGTTTAATTTGTCGCTTAAGTCCTGTATACGCTGGGTGAGTTGCTCAATTTCATTAGAGATCCCTTGAGGGCTAACTTGTTCATCGCTTTGAAGTACATCAAACTCTGTTTGATCCTGTTCAGCGTACCATGTCATTAGAAAATCGTTTTCTTCTGGCGACAATTCCTCCCCCTTTGTTGCTTTGTCATGAAGTATTTCTCCTTTAGTTCGTTCTGCCATAAGCATTGCATTGTACTGTAGTCTTAAATATAAGCTAATTTGACCAACTTCGCAACAGATGTCAGTGGATAGGTAAAATACCAGAGTAAATACGTTTGCCCCCGGCCCTATCTTAACCTAAACCGGATCGGCAAGTCAAATTGAACGCGCACCGCTTTCCCATCCTGCGTGCCAGGACGCCAACCATCGAGCAACTTGACCACCCGTAGTTCCACGCATTTGGCGTTCGTTTTCCATAAATATACCTTTTCCACTCCACTTCTCCTTGGGGCAGCCTGAAAATTTTGCTAAACTGTTTAGCGTTGATTCTTCGCTAGCTTGACTTCGCTCCCTGTAATTAGTTGGCAAGCACGGATGCCGCTTCGGACAGTTTTTTATGCTGCGCTTTAAAATAGCTATTGAACGCTTTGCTGTTGTAGGGGAAGATGTTTTCTAAGAAGGGTGTTTTTTTGAAGATGGACTGCTTGATGGCGCGGCAGTCCTTGTCACTGAGCAAATAAGCCTTGCTGAGAAGGCTAGACCAGTAGCATACAATGCTAGCCTCTGCTGAATGGACAAGGATGAGATTGTTGAGTTCAAAACGTGTATTGTTGAGAGCGGTCACCCGATGCTGCGGCTCGGCGATAAATCTTTTCAATGCCCTTGCCTGGCGCATCAGCGATTGTAGCAGCCGTTTTTTGACATTGGGAGACTGAAAAAGCCCCAGGTCGTCGACATAAAGCATTCTTTCTATGAAGTGGTCAAACAGGCGGGGGGAAAGTATAACTGTCTTTTTAGCATCTGCCATACCACTTAGTTCCATCAGGCTAGTATGCTTTTGACCGAAGTTGAAGCTGGTAAATGGCGGGGGACTTGATGTGGCTTTTTCCGCTAAGAGCCTCTGAAAGTATGCTTCGAAGGCTCGCAAAGCCGGAGCGTCGAAAAGAAAGGCAGGACAGGAGGAAAGAGCCACAACCACCTCAACTTCGCGGTCTTTGCCCATACACGAAAGCACTTCTCTTACAAATTCCAGGTTGCTCCCGCAGTTGGTATGAAGATTATCATTCTCCACCAGGATACGATGATCGGAGCACAATTGGCAGCCTTCTTCAAATGAAATAGACGATTTGCCATTGATGCGGTAGTAAACGGGGGTTTTTGAAAGCTCCATGCTTTCCATGTAGTGCTTTGGGAAGTTCTTGCCCTGAAGGTTGTACAGCTTGTGAAGCAGTTCGAAGAGCTTTTTCTGCTTGGGGTGTTTTATATTCTTCATGAAGAAAAATTTGAGAGCGAATACGCTATTTTTTAATGTCGGCATTCGTTAGTAACGACATCCGATCAATTGAATGGTTCATAGATTCAAGTAGTAAATGCAATTTTTCCTAAAAATCAGGAATCTTTCATTTTGATCTCTAAATTGAAGGCTTAATGTCTTTTGTAAAGGCTTTAATATTGTAAGTGATACATGTAATCTGGCAAACCAAGTGCCTTTGTCCCCTTTTGAAGGCTATCAAAGCGCTGTTTTAGAAACAGACCATCAGTATGAGGTCTATTCTTACGATTCATGTGGTGACTTATATTTGGTCACTTCTTTTGATACAAAGGTAGGTCGAAATGAAGATACGATTGCTGTGAGCCCATCTTTATGTAATGTTATAGAACCGTGGAAGCTTGGAGATTCAACTGAGAGTTTATTCGACGCTTTGTCTGCATCTGAAGACGTGTCTAAGCTAGAGGTGATCGAATTTCTTCAAAAGTTTGCAATGAAAGGGGCCCTTCTTCCTGATATTTGTAATTCTTTGAGTACATTGTCTACCAATAAAGTATTATTGCGATGAAATCGAATACCATAATATTGTCATTTATCTTTTTCTCACTGCTCCTAGCCTTCGCCGGCTGCAAAGATGAACCACCCGCTACGCCCGATTGCCCAAGATGCTGGGACAGGGACATGATCTGTGTGGACGCAGAATGCGATTG
>JAAAOU010000090.1 GCA_009908745.1 Bacteroidota bacterium | reverse complement strand
GGGCGGGCTGCAGGCCCAAAAAGACCAATGGCTCCTCTACCCCACGGAAGTGGACTTCCCGGCTGGGCCGAGCTTTTCGGCGGGGCCGGTGACGGGAGGCAGTACACCTTATATCTGCGAAAACAGCGTTTTCGATGAGAATGGGAACTTGCTGTTTTATTTACAGTACGATGACCCTTCTGGGTACATTGAGATTTATGACGGCTCTGGAAGCGCTTATGGGGGGATAGGTACAGGCGATTTGATGATGAAAGAAATTGGCATTGCCCCTGTGCCCGGTGCCTGTAAGTCTTATTGCGTATTTGCACTGCGGACGGTTTTTCTTACGGGGCTGGAGCTTCGCTACTTTGAAATCGAAGTTGATGATAATGGGCAGATTGTAAATACGAGTAGCTTTGTACCTGTATTGGATAATCAGAATAACAATCAAAGTATATACAGCGGCAATACAGGTGGCTTAGCGGTTTCGAAAATTATAGAAGGTACCGAAGCGGACCGTTATATTTATGTTATTCCATACGCTGAACGCAAGATATTCAAATACCGTATGACAGCAGATAGTGTCTACAAGGTTCAGGAATATCAATTGCCAAGTAGGTTGCCTTGGGGATTGGGTAGCGAAGTTGAGCTTTCGCCTTGCGGAGACCAAATAGCCTGGAGCATATTAGCGAATGTATATGTATACGATTTTACCAGTGGGGCACTCTATGAAAAAGCGAATGAAGGTATGATTACGGGCCTAGAGTTTTCCGATTGCGCGAATTTGTTTTTCGCCCAAGAGAATGCTGGTATCCTACGTTGGGATTTTGCAGGCACGAATAGCCTCGCCTTTGTTGCGGGATCGAGTAATTACAATGAGACACACCTTGAAAAGACCGTGGATGATGGAAGAATATATGCGGTAGAGCAGAGGGCTCCGGGCGTAGGTTTTTTGGGTAAGTTTGATCCAACTTTACTACAGGTAGAGCAACTATCACAGCTAGTGCAAGTCACCTCCGATGGTGTTACCGCTACTATGGATGCATTCGCACTGCCCGATCAAATAGACGGAGAAGGGGACGGCAGTTTCTTTGGTGTGCCGCCCTTGGTAATTAATGAGTGGGGAGTCAATGACATACTTCCTCCATCGTCCATTGAAGGGGAGATTCCTTGTTTTTACGATTGTAACCCTATTGATTTATCAGTCGACTACAGTGGGACGGCAGGAGCTTCTGTAGTGAACATCGTTAGTGTCGACCCCGCTACAGGAAACCCTTTGTTTGGAGCACCGTACTTAAATTTCTCAGGCAGCGTGGACCTGTCCAACGGCCCTGTGGATTTACGCTGCTTACAAGACGCAGTCGGCTGTGATCTTTTTGAAGGTTACTACGGGCAGACTTTCCGCATTACTATCGCGTTGGAAAACCTCTGCGGTGGAGAAGAGGTAGTTGGGTATTTCAAGGTGTTAGGCCCGCCCACTGATGTCACGGACATAAACTTGCAAATTGCTCCGGGTAATACAACCGCCTTTTGCCCGGCAAGCCAAGACCTGTCTAGCCCATGCAATGCTGGTACAGCATCAGGGAGTATCGACTTTACCAATACAAATGGTGATGTTACGTTTTACCGGATTAAGATATGGGATGTAGACTGTGCCACGGGTGAAGAGAGCTTATTATACGATGGGCCACAAGTTGCTGTAAATGGGAGTGGCAACCTAGCCCCTATAGGCCTGAGCTCATTGGAGATCAATGGGACTACGGTTTATTTCGTATTGAACAATTATGTAGGGAGGTGTATACGTGTCGAAGTGGAAGTAGGCAACCCTTGTGGTTCCATTACAGACTTCACCTACATACAATTCGATGGCAATTATTTTAATGGCGGAGACCCAAGGAGCACGGCCTTGCTAAATGGGGACAATGGCACTTCTGCCAGTCTTTATCCCAATCCGTTTCATGGTGAGTTGAACCTTCAATTTGAGGCGAGACAGCCGCAGACCGCTCAATTCCAGTTGTTTAGCAGTACAGGTCAACTCGTTCATCAACAAGTACTGTCTGTAGACGCAGGCGTTAATTTGAGGCGTGTTCAATTGCGAGATATACCCGACGGCGTATATTTTTACAAGTTGACAACAACTGATGAGGTCTACTCAGGCTCTATAGTGAAGCAATAACTATGTTTTCTTACTTGTAGCAGCCCAGTGCCGTCGATAGTCGGCGCTGGGCTATTACTAATATAGTGATTTATGCAAAAGGCAGTCTCTCTATTGATCTTCATTTTGTCTTTACAGTTCGCTATTGCTCAAAACCTTGTGGTCAACCCTTCTTTTGAGGAGTATATAGATTGTCCTTCCGGTTCTACTAATCCAAATGGTCATTATGGAATGAGCGTAGTGGTAGGCTGGTCTACACCTACTATTTCCTCTGATTATTTTCATGTGTGCGGTGATATGTTTTCCAGCGTACCTAATAATTTTGTATTAAACTTCCAAAATCCTAAAACTGGGGAAGCCTATGTAGGATATAATCATGCAGTTGTAATGGGTCAGCCCCGTGATGATGTGGCAGAATATATACAGGGGAGCCTATCTATACCGCTTACGGTTGATTCGAGCTATTTGGTTGAGATATTTGTATGCTCACGTGACGATCCCGGGGCGGTGACCGACGAACTTGGAGTCTTTTTCACAGATACTCTACTTCAAACCCCTTGGTCAATCCTTGGTCAATTTACCAGCCTCATGCTTCCCTTTCAGCCCCAGCTCGAAAATGAGCCAGGTAATTTTATCACTGCTGATGAAGAATGGGAGCCATTGCGATGGGTATATAAAGCACGCGGTGGGGAGCAGTTCTTCACTGTGGGGGCTTTTGGAAAGCACGAAGATATTGTATTTGATTACGTAGGTAGCCCGAATAGAACTACTGTTTATTACTTTATCGACGATGTCCGCATAGAAAAGCTCCCCTACCACATCGCCAACCTGGGCTTGCAGGACACCATCCTGTGCAGCCAACCCTTTTCTGTGGAACTGTCTGCCAATTCCGGTCCACATAGCTCCTACACTTGGAATACGGGGGAGGAAGGGCCTGACATCACAGTCACGGAGCCAGGGGTATACATACTGGAAGCCGTCTACGAAGACTTTGTCATAAGGGATACGGCGGTGGTGCAGTACTTGCCCGTAGAGGCTTTTGAGCTGGGGCAAGATACCACGCTCTGCGCGGGGGATCTGCCTTATGAGTTGCCCGGCCCCTACGGCATGTCCGCCTACCGCTGGGATACGGGGGATACTACGTCCAGCATATCCGTCACAGAGGCCGGCTGGTACGCATTGGAGGCAGACTACGCGTGCGGGACGGGTGTAGACAGTCTTTACATCAGCGTAGACACGGTGCCTGTTTTTGATCTGGGGCGGGATACGTTGCTGTGCCAGGACGGGGCATTGGGCTTCCCCTTGCAGGCGGCGGGCGGCTACGACAGCTATGCCTGGAACACGGGCGCCCTCACATCTAGCATCACCGTGGACACAGCGGGCTTATACATCGTCACAGCCACCCACACTTGCCGGACGTTGCAAGACAGCATCGTGATTGAGCAGCAGCCGTTGCTATCCTTAGGCTTGCCGGCCGATACGCTGATCTGCCCGGGGGACTCGGTATGGATAAGCGGCAATATGGGCTTTGACCGCTATGGTTGGTCACAAGGCCCGGCGGTGCGTTCGGTCTGGCTCTCAACGCCGGGCAGCTATGCGCTCACGGGCAACTATATCTGCGGGGAGGTAGTGGACAGCGTACGCATAGGGTATGCCCCCGAGCCGATATTGGGCTTGCCTCCAGAATTGTCGGTAGAGCTGGGGGAAAGCCTGCGCCTGCCAGGCCCCGCAGGCTATGCCTTTTATAACTGGTCGCCGCCCTACCGCCTGGATTGTACGTCCTGCGCCCGCCCGCTGGCCCGCCCGTCGGTGGATACGCTGTACCGTTTGGAAGTAGTCAACGGCTTTGGCTGCCCGGCGGCCGACAGTTTGTTGTTGCGGGTATTGCCGCGCCTGCGTACCTACGTGCCCACCGCTTTCAGCCCGAACGGTGATGGGCGTAATGACGTGCTGCGCTTGTATGCCGGGCCGGAGGTCGCAAAGGTGGTTTCCTTTGAGGTCTATGGCCGTTGGGGCAATAAAGTCTTTTCCTCTGTGCAGCCTGAGCCGACTTGGAGTGGGGACAGCGCTGGCCGGCCGGCGCCGCAGGGCATTTACTTGTGGCAGGCGGAAGTGGAACTGCTGGATGGCCGGCGGCAGCGGCTGAAGGGGGAGGTGAGTTTGGTCCGGTGAGCCGGGGCTCTTGTGCCTGCCCGGTCTGGCAGCCGGAAACCACCGGGCAGGTCGAGCCTAGCGGGAAGCCGTTCTTTTCAACCTTTCGTCATTCAACTGACATTGCTCTGTGCGGTAGTTTGGCTGGTCATTTAGAGGGGGTTGTGCGCTGATTGACAGAGTGGTATACATTAGAGACGAAGTTATCCGGCTAAAATCTGGCCCATTAAAATTCCGTCCAAGTGTAATTGACTTTCTGCGCAGAACGCCCGACATTGTGACTGATATCAAAGTGAGTGCTCATTTTATTTTTTAGCTCTTTAAAATTTTGACTGATGAAAAATGCTTACACGCCCGGTATGCTTACTGTATGCCCGGCACACACATTGCCCGCCGCCCCGACAGAAGTCGGGATTGCGGCGAAGGAGGGTGTACACACACACACACACACAATGGCTGCGCTAGTCGCTATTCCACATTATTTCACCGCTTAACCGCTTTGCTTATGTTGCTGCTATTTCTAGGGGGCGGGCTGCAGGCCCAAAAAGACCAATGGCTCCTCTACCCCACGGAAGTGGACTTCCCGGCTGGGCCGAGCTTTTCGGCGGGGCCGGTGACGGGAGGAGTAACCCCTTATCTGTGCGAAAACAGTGTTTTCGATGAGAACGGGAACTTGCTGTTTTACCTACAGCATGAGGATGCTACGGCAAACATTGAAGTTTACGATGGCAGCGGCAACAGCGTTGGCGCTGTAGGTTCAGGCGGCGGTATGGCCATGAAAGAAATTGGCATAGCACCCGTACCAGGGCAGTGCCAAACTTATTGTGTTTTCATGCTGACGACTTTCCCACTAGCTTCAATGGAATTTGGATACTTTGAAGTAAATGTAGGCAGCAATGGCAATGTGACAATATCCAATAATGGGTATACGTTAGCGGGCGTGCATGGTGGCAACAGCGCTAGTTTGGCCGTTTCCAAAATTGTAGAGGGCACAGTAGCAGACCGCGATATTTATGTAATCGCTGCCAATAGTGAGATCTATCAATACCGCATGACGGGTAGCGGCGTCACTTTACATCACACCTACGATTTAAAGGGCTTATTTTATGGATTAGGGATGCACAGCGAAGTAGAACTGTCCCCCTGCGGAGATAAAATTGCTTGGAGTAATGACATGAATGTCTACGCCTACGACTTCTCAAGCGGCATGTTTTACGAAAAGCAGACTGAAGGCTATATAGCAGGCTTGGAATTCTTTGGCTGCGGCCAGTTGTTTTTCTCTCAGCAGGGTACAGGTATTTTGCGGTGGCAGTTGGAAGGCGGGGCGACTACTTTTTTGCCTGGCTCGGCTGACTTTGACCGCACACATCTGGAAATGACGGTTGATGATGGCTTGATGTACGCCGTAGAAGATTCAGAGGAATTGGGTGTTGGCCTGTTGAAAAAATTTGATCCGGGCACGATGATTTTTGTTCCCATATCCCAAAACGTACCTATCTACTCAGACGGCATAACATTCACCGTTGATGCATATGCCCTTCCCGACCAAATAGACGGGGAAGGCGACGGCAGCTTTTACGGCGTACCACCGCTTGTAGTAGAAGAGTGGGGGATCAACGAGGAAAGCCTGCCACAAACGGTATCCGGGGCAATTGATTTTTACAACTGTAACCCAGTATCCCTGTTTGCGAATTACAGCGGAATCCCTTCATCTAGTACGATCCGTATTACTTCAGTAGACCCTTTCATTGGATTACCGGTGATAGGAGGGTTATCCTATAATGGCAGTATAGATTTGAGCAGTGGCCCGGTAGATTTACGATGTTTAGCCAATTCAACCGCTTGTGATTTATTTGATAGCCATTTAGGGGATTATTTCTTGGTGCAAATATACCTAGCTGACAATTGTACAGAGATAGGCTTGTCTGGTTACTTCCGAGTACTAGGCCCGCCACAAACGGTGACTGATGTGGGCTTGGAAATACGTGGCAATGGCCCGGTATGTAGTGCTTCACAGGATATTACCATGCCTTGCGAAGGCAGTACGTTCTCCTCTTCTGTAGACTTCACCAATGCTGTAGGTGATATCACCTTTTACCAAGTGGATATATGGGAAGTTGACTGTGCTACCGGCGAAGAGATACAGCAATTACACGCCGGGGATGTAGAAGAAGTACAAAGCGTAGCTGCTTTGTCTTTTAATGTCAATGTGTTTTACCCCTTTCTGGCTAACAACTTTGTGGGTAAATGTGTGAAGATTAGTGTAGAAGTAGGCAACCCCTGCGGCTCTTTGGAAGACTTCACCTACCTTGAATTTACGGACGATGACCCCTTGCAGGAAGATGGCGGAGGATCATCGGCTTTCCTACGTTCGGGAAGCAATGGTAATACTGGCATGGCCCACGCTTTCCCCAACCCCTTCACCAATGGATTGACGGTGGCCTACAACGCCCCGGCAGACCAAAAGGGGGAGCTGTTGGTTTTTTCCCAAAACGGACAACGGGTGTTCCGGCAACCCATAGACTGTGTGGAAGGCAAGAATCAGTACGAGCTGCCCTTGCAACACCTACAAACGGGTATGTACTACTACCGTATCGTAACAGCCTCGGAAACCCTTAACGGGCAAGTCGTCAAACAGTAAATTTTATTGTAAAACCTTACCACGCCTGAGCACAGTCCTGTGCTCGGGCTGTTTACATTTTGCAAGATGGATAAACTGAAATACTTTGGGCTATTGCCAATGTTGATATTTCCTACACTCCTTTGTGGGCAAAACTTGGTGGTCAACCCTTCTTTTGAAGAGCATACCGATTGCCCTACTTCTTTAACTAATACCGGCGACCACCAAGGTCTGAGTATAGTGGTAGGCTGGTCTACACCGACTATTTCTTCTGACTATTTTCATGTTTGTGGGGAGGATATGTTTGCCAGTGTACCCAATAACTTTGGTTTTTCGAATTTTCAAAACCCCAGGACAGGGGAGGCTTATGCTGGTTATAACCATGCTTATGTAATGGCAGAGCCCCGAAACGATGCAGCAGAATATATACAAGGAAGCCTGCTTGCCCCCCTTGTAACTGATTCCAGCTATATGGTTGAAACCTTTGTATGTACACTAGATGACCCGGGGGCGGTGACCGATGAATTTGGGGTGTTTTTTACAGATACCTTGTTGCAGACCCCCTGGTCTATCTTTGCTCAATTTACCAGCCTGATGCTTCCCTTTCAGCCCCAGCTCGAAAATGACACAGGCAGCTTTATTACTTCCGATGAAGAGTGGGAGCCGCTGCGGTGGGTGTACAAAGCACGCGGTGGGGAGCAGTTTTTTACCATGGGGGCTTTTGGAAAGCACGAAGATATTGTCTTTGATTATGTGGGCAGCCCGAACAGGACTAAAGTTTACTACCTCATCGACGACGTCCGCATAGAAAAGCTCCCCTACCACATCGCCAACCTAGGCTTGCAGGACACCATCCTGTGCAGCCAACCCTTTTCTGTGGAACTGTCTGCCAATTCCGGGCCACATAGCTCCTACACTTGG
>JAAAOU010000102.1 GCA_009908745.1 Bacteroidota bacterium | reverse complement strand
CGACATCCCCTACTATGCCTACCGCCCCAAGAGCTGCTGCCCCCACCACCGCCAAATCCGCCTCCGCCTCCGCTTGATCGCCGCTTCTTCGGTATAGTGATGAGTTGACGGTGGCTGTAGTGGCAGTTTTTACAGCTGTGGACCACCTCTTTTTGCCCAGAATGGGAATAACTGGCGTGGCGCAAAACCCGAGAATGGGCTTTGTGGTAAGCTTTGTACCCGCACTTGGGGCAGCCCTTATACTTGCTCCACCGCTTAGCGTAGCGCAGGATAAGGATATCATCCCGGTTTTCCGTCACCCATACGTCGTAATCAACAGCATTGATTTCTTCTTCTACCACTTGCCCAAGCTCCAGGTATTCATCGTCCGCCCGCTCATCCAGCTTGTGCATAAGCTTGCCGTTTTTGCGGCTGTAGCGTGGCTGTTCACGTAGTTTGCGCAGCCTCCGCTTTAGCAGGGGGAAGATCAGCAAGTAGGGCAGGGGGAAGAGGAGGATAAATATCCAGGTGTAGACTTTGCGCGTCATCTGATAACGGTCGTAAAGTTCCTGCTTGCTGTAATTGGTGTAAATGAGCCAGACGGCCAAAAAGAGGAGGAACAGGACGACGACAGCCCCATACCACCCCAACACGGGGGGGACGCCGGGTACCGGGCTATAGGCTTCTTCCGAGCGGGTAGAGCGGATTTCCTCCAAGGTGTCCGGGTTTTCGAGCACCTCCTTGAAGCGCTGGGTAGCGGCAATCAGCCCTTTGCCGTACTCGTCTTGCTTGAAGTACGGCACCAGTTCCTGCATGCCGATACGGTAGCAAATAATGTCCGGCAGTACCCCTTCCAGCCCGTCGCCGGTCTCGAACTCCGTGCGCCGCTGGTCAAGCACCGTAAGAATCAACAGGCCGTTATCCACATCGCGCTGGCCGATTCCCCAATGTTCAAACAAACGGGTGGCAAATTGCTTTGGGTTCTCCTCGCCTATGGAAGGCAGCAGCACGATGGCCACCTGGGCGGTGCTTGTCTCCTCTAGGTCGTAGCACAATACATTGAGCGTGTTGACGTCTTCGGCGCTGAGCACGTTGCCAGGGTCGCTAACGTAGCCCGTACCGCTGTCCTTGGGGTTGGGGACGGTTTCGACCGTGTAGGCCGTTTGCCCGTACAAGGAGGAGGCTAGGAGCAAGAGAAGGAGGAAAAGGCTTATTTTAGGCATTTCGTTTTGGCGTATTTTCAAGCCCTTAATCTACGGAATGTAGGGTAATTATCCACTGTGTTCTGGCCGTGCTTTTGGTTTTTCTGCCCGAAAGTTCCGGCTAATCCGCGTGGGAACCCTATTTTAGCCGCCGTACCAAATTGAATGCCATGGCCGAGCCAGATAAACAGCCAAGTACCCACCTTGAAGAAGAGCCGCCACCGCCGCTCTTCAAAACCTGGGGGCAGATGTATGCCTTTGTGCTCATCATGCACGCCATTATCATCAGTTTGTTCTACTGGTTCACTGTATCTTATTCCTAAGCCAACAAATCTTTAACACCTCATGAGCACACTCGACTGGTTAGTTATGTTGAGTACGCTGTTGGGCATCGTAGCCTATGGCGTTTGGAAAACACGAAAAGTCGACAACGTTCAAAGCTACCTGCTGGGGGACCGAGACTTACCCTGGTGGACCATCGGCCTGTCGGTCATGGCCACGCAGGCCAGCGCCATTACCTTTTTGTCTACGCCCGGGCAGGCGTATGAAGACGGTATGCGGTTTGTGCAATTCTACTTTGGCCTGCCGATTGCCATGGTGATTTTGTGCGTATTTGTACTGCCGATCTACTACCGGCTGAAGGTCTATACCGCCTACGAGTATTTAGAAGGGCGGTTTGACTTGCGTACCCGAACGCTGACGGCGGTATTGTTTCTTATACAACGGGGGCTAGCGGCGGGGCTTACCATATACGCGCCAGCGATTATTCTCTCTTCCATACTGGAATGGCCGCTGCGGCTGACCATTCTCTGTATAGGGGTGCTGGTTATCTTTTATACCATGCTTGGGGGCACGAAGGCCGTAAGCGTCACTCAAAAACAGCAGATGATCGTCATCTTGTCCGGTATGTTTATTGCGGCGATGATACTGATATTCAAGCTGCCGGCGGACGTCAGCTTTGGCGATGCGGTCGGCGTGGCGGGCAAAATGGGGAAGCTGAATGTAGTAGACTTTGAATTCGACCTCAGCACCCGCTACAATTTTTGGTCGGGTATGCTGGGGGGCGTGTTTTTGTTCCTTTCTTATTTTGGCACCGACCAATCTCAAGTACAGCGCTACCTGAGTGGCAAGTCACTGACCGAGAGCCGTTTGGGGCTGTTGTTTAATGGGTTGCTTAAAGTGCCCATGCAGTTTCTCGTACTTTTTGTAGGGGTGCTCGTGTTCGTGTTTTTCCAGTTCCAGCAGCCGCCTATCCACTTCAATTCCGCCAATTTGGAGAAGCTAGAGGGCACGGCATACGAATCCGAATTAAAGCAGCTGCAGTCGCAACATAACACGCTTTTCATCACACAAGAGCAAGAGGTGAAGACTTTGATGCAGGCTTTGGAGACTAACAACGAGACCGCCATCGAGAGGTCTCAGAACAGGCTTGCAGAATTACGTGATACGGACAATGAATTGCGCATGGCCACCGATACACTGATACTTCAAGCTTACCCGGCGGCAAAAGTGAAAGACACCGATTATGTATTTATCACCTTCGTGACCGAATACCTGCCCATTGGGCTAGTCGGCCTGTTGCTGGCGGTTATTTTCTCCGCTGCCATGTCCTCCACGGCCTCCGAGCTGAGTGCCTTGGCCACTACCACGGTGGTCGATCTCTACCGGCGCAGTTGGCGGACTGACAAAGACGACTTGCATTACCTGAAGGCGTCCAAGGCCTTTACGGCCGTGTGGGGAGGGGTCGCTTTGGTGTTTGCGTCCACGGCTAACTTGTTCGAAAACCTGATCCAAGCGGTAAATATTGTGGGCTCGCTTTTTTACGGCACCATACTCGGTATCTTCCTCGTGGCTTTCTTCATGAAGAAAGTTGGAGGGCGGGCCGTATTCTACGCGGCTTTGATTGGGGAGGCTGTTGTATTGGTCATTTTTACGCTGAACACCTACGGTATCATAGAAATCGCCTACCTATGGCTGAACCTTATTGGGTGTACGCTAGTGATGGTGCTGGCCTGGGTGCTGGAGCAAACAGGAGCGGCCGAGCCTGCGCCGTAGTGGAGGGCCATCTTCCGGAAAAGCCTCCAAAGCGACAATTATACGGTGAGCAATTTTTTGATAAAATCGTTACCTTACGGAATGAGGCGTTTGGCCACTATGGCCAGCCGCCATTTCTTTCACGTTCAGCTTAAAGATGCCATGGGTAAGGTGTACCGATTATTGCTTTTGCTATTGTTATTGCCAATATTTGCTGCTGCTCAGCTTTGTGAAGGGGCTATGGGCATAAGCGCTTTGCACGAGCACTTCGGCAGTGGGCACAACTACGGGCCGCCTTTGCCGGAAGGGGCTACGACTTACGAGTACGTCACTTCTTTTCCAGTAGCAGGCACTTATATGGTAAGCAACCACGCCCAGCTGAATGGCGCAAAGTGGCACCCAGGGCTGGATAATACGCCCGATGACGGCAATGGTTACATGCTGCTATTTGATGCGGACGAAACGGCCGGCGAGTTTTTCAATGTAGTATTAGACAGCCTTTGCCCGGGCACCCGCTACGAATTTAGCGTTTACGCCGCTAACTTGGTCACGCCTTCTTCCTGCATGGGGCAGGGGATACTGCCGGATATCCGCTTTGAGCTGCGGGATACCCTAACGGGTAATCTGCTGTCCAGCGTAGAGACTGGGGAACTCCCGAACACCGCCATACTACGCTGGAATAAATACGGCATGACCTTCACTTTGCCGCCGGGGCAGGATGCGGTCCGCCTGCTGCTCATCAATAATGCCGAGGGCGGATGCGGCAATGACGTCGCGATTGACGATATTCGCATTAATATTTGTAACCCGAGCCGGGAGCAATCCGCCGTATTGTGCGATGGCGAATCGGTGGAGGTCAATGGAAAAGTCTATACCGAGCCGGGGGTGTATATAGACACCATCTCGGGGGCGAGCTTTTGCCACGACAGCATTCTCCTCACCGAAGTACGGTCGGGGGCAGCGGAGTTTAGTGTGATTGACACTTTTGTGTGCGGCGGCAGTGCGTTCCGGGTAGGGCCGAATGCCTATACCGAGCCTGGTTTTTACGTTGATACCCTGTTGAATGCTGCGGGTTGCGACAGTATCGTACAGTTGCAGCTCTCCACCGCTAGCCTCAATGCATCACTGCAAGCCTCGGCGGACAGCATCGCGCTTGGCCGTTCGGTGCGCTTGCAAGCTTCCGGGCAAGGCGAGGGGCCTTTGATTTGGAGGTGGCTGACAACAGAGGGGCTGAGTTGCACCGACTGTGCGGACCCCGTAGCCGAGCCGTTATCTACGACGAATTATGTGTTGAGTGTGCAGGATGGCCTGACGGGCTGCCGGGATACCTTGGAAAAAGAGATTACGGTACTGCCCTGCGAAGCGGTTTTTGCCCCCACTGCCTTCTCTCCGAACGGGGACGGCCGCAACGATACGTTCCGGCCGCTGTACGGAGACTGCGTGCAGGAGGTGTCGCTTTTGGAAGTCTATAATCGATGGGGCGGGCTGGTGTACCGGTCTACGGTGCCAAACGAGGCTTGGGATGGCTACGCGAAAGGCCGTCTTTGCAATGTAGGCCCCTATTTATTCCGGGCTTTGCTGCGGCTGAAAGACGGCAAGGAGCAATGGGTGCAAGGCGAATTACAGTTGCTGCGGTGACCGTCTGTAGGCCGGTCTATAAAACAATTTTGATGACAACTATTCCTGAGATATATTTCCATGTCGGTTTGGGCAAAGTGGCTTCGACCTATCTGCAGCACCGGTTTTTCCCGAAGCTGCAGCAGATTCACTACATCCCGACCCGCAAGTACCGGCAAGCGCCAAAGATCATAAGCAAGGAGAAATACGGCCGCTATTTTGTCTCCCGCGAGTTTGACCAGCAGCTGGAGCGGGAAGTGGCCTGGTTTGCTTCTTTTTACCCCG
The DNA here is from genome assembly GCA_009908745.1 of Bacteroidota bacterium. GTDB lineage: Bacteria > Bacteroidota > Bacteroidia > Chitinophagales > Saprospiraceae > Phaeodactylibacter. Next base: position 2,711 of record JAAAOU010000102.1, on the reverse strand, counting down.
ATGTGCACCCCATTATCATTTTCCGGCGGCACGACGGCTGGATCGCCTCGCAGTACCGGCGTTATGTCAAGAATGGCGGGCATCTGCCTTTTTCCGGTTTTTTTGATGTGGAAGGGGACAACGGGCTGTGGAAGCGAGCCGACCTGACTTTTTACACCCATCTGGAGCATCTGGAGCATTACTTTACCCACAAGCCGTTGGTACTGTTTTACGACGAGCTGCGGGCGGACCCTTGGCGTTTTTTTGATAAAATAGCGGACTACTCTAAGACCCGTTACGACGAAAGGTCTGTTTCCTTGTCGAAGGTACATACGTCATACAATGAAAAGCAGCTCAAAGTGATGCGCAAGTATGCCCGTACCTTGTTCGGGGAGGAGCGGGCGCACCCAAATACTCGCACCTTTAGTGGTTGGCTGCAACGGCGGGGGCAGATGCTGAAAAGCTATGCCGTGCTTTACCCGGCCAAGCTGCTGCCGGCTTCACTAGTGTCTTCGGAGCCTTTGATTGACCCCGAAGAGCTGGAGCGGGTCCGCGAAGCTTTTACGCCGGACTGGGAGCGGGTGAAAGCCTACGCTGCCGCGGTTGAAACTTATTGATTGGAAGTGAACACAAAAACAAAAATTGCGGCTTTATTTATCGGGCTGTGCCTGCCTTTGGGCGCGCTTGCGCAAAACTTGTGCGATGGCGAGCCAGGGGCTGCGGCTTTGTCGGTCGACTTTGGGAGCGGTACGAACTTCGGGGCGGCTTTACCACCGGGCGTTACCAATTACGAATATACCACCAACCCAAGGGGAGGCACTTACTTGGTCACCAACACCCCCGCTCTGAACGGTGGTGCCTGGCACCAAGGCATGGACCATACACCGGGCGATACGGATGGCTACATGTTGCTGTTTGATGCCACCGACGAACCGGGCGAGTTTTACAACCGGTTGCTAGAAGGGCTCTGCCCCGGCACCCGGTACGAGTTTCGCGTCTGGGTGGCGAATGTGGCGGTGCCAGCGGCTTGTGATTTTGAGAGCATAGAGCCTGACTTGCGTTTCGAGTTGCGGCATCCTGCTACTGGCGAATTGCTCGGGAGTACCGAGACCGGTCCTATTCCTACTTCCGACGAACTGAGCTGGCTGCCTTACGGCCTGACTTTTGTCTTGCCGGATGGCCTGAGCAGCGTACGGCTGTTGCTTATCAACAACGCCCCTGGCGGCTGTGGCAACGACTTGGCAATTGACGATATCAGCTTGCGGATTTGCAATCCTGCCCGGGAGCAGTCTTTCACGCTTTGCAGCGGCGACAGCATAGCCATCAATGGAAAGTGGTATAGCGAATCGGGCGTTTACGTAGATACCTTGCCCGGCGCGCCGGCTTGCAACGACAGCTTGCTCATTACCCGACTCGATGTGATAAGCGCACGACGGCTGCAAATAGACACCACTTTGTGCGAGGGCGAAACGTTCCAGTTTGGCGGGCAGTCCTACCGGCAGGGCGGCCTATTTGTGGATACCCTGCGGAGTCGGGGCGGCTGTGACAGTGTGATCGCGGAGCTCGACTTGTCCTTCGCCGCTTTTTTCGCCTCCCTCTACGTCGAGGAAGATACTATAGAAATGGGTAGCGCGACCCAATTTCAAGCCTCGGCCAGCGGCGAGGGTACTATCCGGTGGATATGGTCACCGGCGGATGGATTGAGCTGCACGGACTGCCCCATGCCCGTTGCCCGGCCCGTCCGTACCACTACCTACTCCGTCACCGTAACTGACGAACGCACCGGTTGTTTTGCTGATTTTCTTTCTACGATTACCGTCTTGCCCTGCGAGCGCTTTTACGTCCCTAACGCTTTTTCGCCCAACCGCGACGGCAGGAATGACGCGTTTACGGTTTTGCCCGGCGATTGTGTGCAGGCGGTGCAGCGGCTGGAGATTTACGACCGCTGGGGCGGGCAGCTTTACGACGGGCTGGACGAGCAGGCGGTATGGAATGGCAACTGCGGCGGCAAGCCTTGCCCGGTTGGACTGTATGTGTACCGGGCAGAGTTGGTGCTGCTAGACGGCAGTGTAGTGGAAGTAGTCGGAGAAATACAATTGCTGCGGTGAAGAGCGGCATGTTTCCGGAGCACTGAACAAAGTAAGCGCTGAGCAATTTAAGTAGGCATGAATAACAGGTCCCCGCTAATCGTTCTGTTCATCACGATTTTTATCGACTTGATTGGGTTTGGCATTATCATCCCCATTTTGCCGATCTATGCCAACGATTTAGGGGCCTCTGGTGCTGAAATTGGCCTCGTGGCGGCTAGCTTTTCTTTCATGCAGTTTTTAATTGCGCCGTTTTGGGGCAACCTGAGCGACCGCTACGGCCGCAAGCCGATACTGCTAATCAGCATCGCTATTACCGGCCTAGGGTATTTGATATTTTCGCAGGCCAGCACGCTTTTTCTGCTTTTTGCCGCCCGTATTGTTGCCGGCATAGGCTCGGCGAATATCTCCACCGCGCAGGCTTATATCAGTGATATCACCCCGCCGGATAAGCGGGCGAAAGCCTTTGGTATCATCGGGGCGGCGTTTGGCCTGGGCTTTATCTTCGGGCCGCCGCTAGGGGGCTTTTTGAAAAACAACTTTGGTATCGACTACGTCGGCTATGTGGCAGCTGGGCTTTCGGCAGCCAACTTGCTACTGGCTTACTTCATGCTGAGTGAAAGCCTTGAAAACCCCAAGTCCAAA
>JAAAOU010000079.1 GCA_009908745.1 Bacteroidota bacterium | reverse complement strand
ATACGCTAGACAGGCGCTACGTAAGGTTAGCCCCTGACGAAGCAAAGCTTATCAGGGTCTTGTGGACACTAAGGGCAAGAAGGGACACGAAGACCGTTTTGGCTATGCCAAAACCCACACACGACACGCTCACATTCGTGTACATTCGTGTCATTCGTGGCGAAATAATACGCTAGGCAGGCGCTACGTAAGGTTAGCCCCTGACGAAGCAAAGCTTATCAGGGTCTTGTGGACACCAAGGGCACGAAGGGGCACGAAGACCGTTTTGGCTATGCCAAAACCCACACACGACACGCTCGCATTCGTGTACATTCGTGTCATTCGTGGCGAAATAATACGCTAGACAGGCGCTACGTAAGGTTAGCCCCTGACGAAGCAAAGCTTATCAGGGTCTTGTGGACACTAAGGGCAGTTTTGGCTATGCCAAAACCCACACACGACACGCTCGCATTCGTGTACATTCGTGTCATTCGTGGCTACACAATACGCTAGGCAGGCGCTACGTAAGGTTAGCCCCTGACGAAGCAAAGCTTATCAGGGTCTTGCGGACACTAAGGGCACGAAGGGGCACGAAGACCGTTTTGGCTATGCCAAAACCCACACACGACACGCTCGCATTCGTGTACATTCGTGTCATTCGTGGCGAAATAATACGCTAGACAGGCGCTACGTAAGGTTAGCCACTAATAACTCGAAGGGACACAAAGTCTGTTTTGGCTATGCCAAAACCCACACACGACACGCTCGCATTCGTGCCCCTTCGTGAAATTCGTGCCCGTAGGGCCCTGACAAGCGCAGCTTCGTCGGAGGGCATTCATGGCTACATAACCGGGACGCTGTGCCAATTTCAGCGCCAAAAGTATAGGAACACTGATCCCACTGATCTTGGCAACCACCCCGTGGCCGCGCTATGCGGACGTGCTTGCCGTGCAGACCGCAGCGTCTGCACAGATCAGTACAATCAGCCCAATCAGTTCCATCAGCGTTACTATATCCCAGGCGGCGAAGCCGCCATTACAATGTGAAGCAGTTTTAGTGCACAGGGTACCCCACTTTTCCTATCTTTGCCCCATGGAAATCCTCCAAAAAATACAAGAGCAGTACCTGCGGGAGTTCTCCGACAACGTACCTTTGGACGAGTTCCTCCTCAATATTGCCATCACGGCGCTGCTCACGGCACTGTTGCGGCTCTTTTACATCCACTACGGTAATGCCATTTCCAACCGCCGCCGCTTTGCCAACAACTTCCTGCCGCTGGCACTGGGCACCCTGCTCATCATCATGATCGTGAAGTCTTCCATTGCTCTGTCCCTAGGCCTGGTCGGCGCTTTGTCCATTGTGCGTTTCCGGGCGGCAATCAAAGACCCGGAGGAGCTGACCTACCTCTTCATCGCTATCGGCCTGGGGCTAGCCGGCGGTGCCAATCAGCCCATACTCGCCATCGTCGCTTTTGCGGTCATTATGCTCATTATCTACCTGAGCAAGGTGTTGGCTAGGCGGGAAAAATTCCAACAAAGCGGCCGGCTCTTCGTCAATGTGCAAACGGATATTGACGACCTGAAGCGGATTACCCAACTGCTTGCCGACCGCCTCCCCTACGTGGAGCTCAAACGCATGGACACGCTGGAGCAAGGCCTCGACTTAGCCTTCGTCTGCCAAGCGGCTTCCGTGGAGCAACTTGCCCAGCTCAAGGACGACATCCGGGAACTGTCGCCCGCTACCCGCCTTTCTATCGTCGACCAACCAGACTTGATTGTGTAATGCTCATTCAGGACAAGCATAAACCACAGCGCCGCCGCGCGTTGCTCCGTTTGATGCTGCTGACTGGCGGATTACTCTTGTTCCTGCTCTACATTGCGCTGCGCCCGGCCCCCTCGCCCTACAAAGACTTACCGGAGGGCCAAATCTACTGCGGGGCAGAACGAACACACGGCCATCAATTTCAGGCCAATGGGGTCTACTTTGCCGGCGGCAACACCCAATCTACAGCCTGCGCCCGGCACGGCCGCTACGGGAGCCGTTTACCCGCTGCGGACACCCTACAGACCGGCATGAGCTATCAGCTTGAAGAAGCACAGCCCGGCAAAGCTTATCGGGCATCCATTTGGTACCAAAGCGATACGGACAGCGCCGCCTACCTTGCCGCTAAGGTGGAAGGCACTACATTCCGCAACTGGGCCACCCATACCAGTACGGTCACCGACAGCTCGGGCTGGTCCTGCCTAGAGCTCTATTTTTATGTGCCTTACGGCAAAGCAGAAACGCAATGGCGGGTATACGCCTACAGTACGGGCGAGGCGGCGGTGTGCTTCGACGATTTGCTGATTGAGCCCGTGGCCTCATCTACTCGATATCAGCTTCCCCGCTTAAAGGTAGAGGCGGAAGCAGAGCAATTACCCGATGTGCCCCTTGGGCCAAGTGGTATAGCTGCTATCCTTCAAAGCGGCAGCAGTAGCCGGCTAAAGGCCCGCTTGTCCCGCACGCCAGCCAGCCAGACGGCCCTTCAGCTGAAAATGCAAGACCGGCCTTGGAATGGGCTGCACGGAGTTACACTTCGGCCACTTCGAAAAGCCCAACAGGCGGAAAACTGGCTATTCCGGCAGCTTTGTGCCAAAGCCGGCTTGCTAAGTGCCCGCTACGATTTCACGGAAGTGTACTACAACAACCGCTCCGCTGGCTTGTACGCCTACGAAGAAGCGCTAGACAGTCACTTTATTTACCGGATTCCTTATCCTACAGGGCTTATTGTGCAGATTAGCGATTTTGGCGAAAGCCCCTACCCCGTCGTACAGACCGTACATCCGGCCTTAGACAGCCTGCCTGCCACTCAGGCACAGCTCTCGCAAGCCCAGCGGTTGCTGACGCAGTACCAGTCCGGAGAGCTGCCCCTGTCGCAAGCAGTAGAGGTGGAAGAATTGGCCGCCTACTTTGCCACCGCTACTCTACTCGGCTGCTTTCCCACCCAACAGCGCTGGTACTACAATCCTGCTACCGCCAAGCTACACCCTGTAGCCTGGGGCGAATTAGAAAAGGTCAAAAACCGAACGCCAGCCCGGCTACGGCAACTGATGCGAGACGAAGCCTTTGCCGCCTTCTATTGCTCCATGCTTGATGAGCGTACACAGGCGGACAGCGCCCGGGCCTGGCTTGAGCCGCTGGCCGCAGACTGGGCCGCCCGTGCCAGTTATGCCTTGCCTGCCCTTAGGGACTCCCTGCCCGACATGCGCGAGTTCCTGGGCCGTATAGCGCGGCTACGGCAACAACTACTACCACAATCAGACTATGCCCTTACCGCCTATACGCAGTCGGTACGCGGGCCGGACCGAGCGCTGCAAATACTCAATCAGCATCAGCTCCCGATACAAGTGGTAGGCTACGGCCGGGACAGCAAGCGTATGCTGGCGGGGCTGGAGCGGCCGCTATTGCTGTGGCCAGCAGCTTGGCAGCCAGCCGATAGCGACTCCTTATTTGCCTTTGCGACGGTAGGGGCTGCGGCTACCCATTTATTTTACCGCTTACCGGGGGTAGACCGGCTATTTGCATCGCCTATATTATCCACGAGTGCCCCACTGACGCCCACGGACTGGCAGTCGTTGCTAAGCAGTTCGGCCCCGGCTACGGGGGGTTCTTACAAAATCTCGGGTAAGCGGGTGGTTTTTCCGGCCGGGGAACACCGTTTACGTAAAACGCTAGTCGTGCCGGAGGGATACCGCTTAGTACTGGAAGCCGGGGCAGAAATTTTCCTCGACCAAAACGCTTCCATCATTAGCCTGGGCCAGGTGCAAGCTATGGGCACCGCCCAACTTCCGGTAAAGATAGAAGCCGCTTATCGTGGAGGCGGATTGGCCCTTCTGCAAGCCCAGAAGAAATCCACCCTAGCGTATGTTTTGATGCAAAACTTGAAGCCGCCCGCTTATGGCGATTGGCAGTTATCAGGGGGGTTTACCATTTACGGGTCGGAAGCCAGCCTACGCCACTGCGCTTGGCTAAAAGGGCGGGGTGAAGCGGCGGTGCATTTCGTACGCGCTAGTGTGGAAGCACAAGATTGCCTCGTAAGTGAAGCTACGCAAGATGGTTGGCAATGGGATTATAGCCGGGGTAGCCTGCGGTCCTGCCGTTTCGAGCAGTGCCGGCGTAGTGGGTTGGTAATCACGGACAGCCGGGTCGAATTGCAGGAAGCCCGCTTTAAAGATAATGAACGGTACGGACTGCGGGCAAAGGCCAATGCCCGATTAAAAGCTAGCGGGGGCCAGATCAAGAGCAGCCTGACGGGTATAGGCATTTCCGATGGCGCACGACTCGACTGGGCAGGCCTACGGCTGGAAGATTGCCCCACCGGGTTTGCGGCTTTTCAGAAAAAGCCCGAATTTGGCCCTGCACAGATAACTATTACAGGATTGGAGGTAGATGCGGTGGACCAGCTGCAAAATGCTTCCGGACTTAACCGCATTATAATTGATTAGCTATGAAACACCTTTTGCCACTCGCCTTTTTATGTACGCTGCTCTTCGCCCTGCCGGCTCAAGAGCTGCCTGATGGTTTTTTCGACATCAGCTACCTGGAGGGGCTGGATTTCCCTACCGGCTTGACTTTCGACGATAACGGCCGGCTGTACGTATGGGAAAAAAAAGGTATTATCCATGTGACCGATGAAGAAGGGAATCTGTACCCTGAACCTTTCTTGGATATTTCCGAGCAAGTTTCCAACTGGAAGGATCATGGCTTAATGGATATGGTGCTGGATAATGACTTTTTAGCCAATGGCTATTTTTATGTCCTGTACGCCGTCGACCGCCACCACTACGACAATTACGGCACGCCCGCTTACCATCCGGACAGTACGGTCACTTGGGCCCCCACTTTCGGGCGGGTAGTGCGTTACCGGGCTGACCCTACCACAGCCTACCTCAAGGCACTGCCGGACAGCGAGCATATTTTGCTAGGGGCTACTCACGACAATGGCATACCGCTAATGTACGAGTTTCACGGTTTAGGCACTCTGCTTATGGCGGAAGATGGCACTCTGCTCATTTCCACTGGAGATGCCACGAGCGGCGGCGGGACAGATATTGGCGGCGATGAATTCGGAACGATGGCAAGCGCGGCGATTGAGGCCGGTATTATTACGGAAGATCAGGATATTGGGTCTTACCGTTCCCAGTATCTGGGGAATTACAACGGCAAAGTACTGCGCATAGACGCCGAGAGCGGTGAAGGCCTACCCAGCAACCCCTTTTACGAAGCTGATCGCCCGACCGCCCCACAGTCGCGCATCTGGGCGTGGGGCTTCCGCAATCCCTACCGCATGCAACTGCGGCCCAACAGCGGCAGCCACTACGCGGAAGACGGCCAACCGGGCGTACTGTTCGTGGGGGACGTCGGCAATGGTGCGTGGGAAGAGCTGGATATTGTTGATCAAGCTGGACAAAACTTTGGCTGGCCGATCATGGAAGGTATCGGGGGGCATTGGCCCTACATGCAGGAGACGCCGCCGGCCAACCAAATGCACCCCAACCCGCTCTACGAGCAAGGCGGCTGCGACGAGCCTTATTTTAACTTTCAAGACCTTTATGTCAATCCCCGGCAAGGAGGTGCTGTACCACCTAGCAACCCCTGCAATACCGAAGTGCCGCTAGACACCTACTATGTCGGCAAAATGCCAGCGTTGGCATGGAGCAATGCCCGCTGGAACAAACCGACCCGCGCGCAAATCCCTGTTTATGGCGACAACGGCTACTACAAAGGCCTGAATATTGACGAACCCGCCGCTGGCCTGGACAGTGAGTTGTTCGACGGTTACTCGGCGCTTTCGGGTGTGTTTTACCAAGGCGACAATTTCCCGGCGAAGTACCAAGGCAAGTACTTTATGGTCGATTTCAGCGGCTGGATCAAGATGATGGAGTTTGACGAAAGCCATCAGTTGGTGAGCATCGAGCCTTTTCACGACTATGCGAAAGATATTATCCACCTGGAGGAAAACCCAGCGGACGGTAAATTATACTATTTGAACTTGCAAGGGCAAGTCCGGCAAATCAGCTTTGGGGGCAACCCGCCGCCGGTAGCCGTGATTGAAGCCGACCGCTTTTATGGCCCTGGCCCTTTGGAAGTGCAGTTTGACGGCAGCAGCTCCTATGACTCTAACTTGCCGATTGTGGCCTACGAGTGGGACTTTGGGGATGGCACGAGTGACAGCGGACCGCAACCCCGGTATACCTTTTCCGCCAACAGCGGCGCACCTACTTCCTACACCGTTACGCTGACGGTGACCGACAGCTTGGGAGAGACCGCGACAAGCTCGCGCATCGTTTCCCTCAACAATACCCCACCTAGCGTGCAGATAAGCAGTTTCGACGATGGGGACCGCTACCCTATCGGGCAAGGCACTACGTTGCTGCGGCTCGCTGCGGATGTGGAAGATGAAGAACACGGCTTGGAAGAACTACAGCATGAGTGGCGCGTATTTCTGCACCACAATGACCATTACCACCCGGAGCCCGTAGATTTCTCACCGGAGACATTTACGCTGATCAGCCCGCTGGGTTGCCAAGAGGAAGAATACTGGTACCGCATCGAACTGACGATTACCGATCCGGAGGGGCTGAGCACTATGGCCCGGCAGCTTCTGTACCCTTATTGCGAAGACCCTTTCGTAGAGTGGGCGGAATTGGAGTTGACCCACGAGGCGGGAGGCTTGCGGCTGAACTGGACAACGGCAATGGAAGACCAACTGGCTTATTTCGAGTTGCAACGCAGCGGCGACCGCTATCTATACGACGAGCTGGCGCGAATACCAGCTGAGGGGCCAAACGGCTACCAATACTTTGACGAGGCGCCGCTAAGGGGCAATAATTTCTACCGGGTCAAAGCCGTGAGCCAATCCGGGGCCTATCTGTACTCCAATACCGTATTCTCCAGTTTCCCGATACCTCCGAATGTGCAGGTCTTCCCCAACCCTGCCCGAGACCACTTTACGGTGAAAGTACGCGAGGCCCAATCAGAGGAGCTGAGCCTGCAACTGTACGATGAAGCAGGCCGCCCGGTGATGCAAGCCGAGTGGGAAGCTGCAATTGGAGAACGCACAGAAAAAGAGTTGCTGACCCACCGATTGCCCAATGGCCTGTACTACTATACCGTGCAACAGGGGAAAGCGAGCAAACACGGTTCCATCATCATCAATCGCTAGATTTGAAGAACTTCTTACCACGCGCCAGGCACTATTTCTTGCGGTATTATTTGCTGCTGCTCTTGCTGTTTGCGGGTTACCGCGCGCTAGAGTTGCACCCCCGTTTTTACCGGAGCGTGCTCTGGTCGGATTCGGAAGGATACTACCTCTATCTGCCTGCCCTTTTCATCAACGGTGGTTTTGAAGACTTGCCGGTGCGTACAGAAGTACAATTCCCCATGTACGAGGATACCAACAAACGCTTTACCAAATACACCTGCGGTTTGGCGATGATGGAGTTGCCCTTTTTCTTGGGGGCGCACGCCCTGACTCTAGCCACGGGCGGGGAAGCCGACGGTTACAGCCATTACTATGTGCGGGCGCTACAGTTGGCGGCGTTGGTTTATGGTTTCCTGGGGCTGCTGTTGCTCAAGCGGCTGTTGGAGAAACACTTCAGCCGGGGGGTGACCTTCCTGACCATCGTCGGCCTGTTTTTGGGGACCAACCTCTACCATTATGTGATACAGGGCCCTTCGATGTCGCATGTGTACTCCTTTTTTCTTTTTGCCTGTTTCGTCTGGCTTACGCCAACATTCTACCAGCGGCCCGGCTGGAAAATATTCGCTTTGATGGGCGGGCTGCTGGGGTTGATCGTGCTCATCCGGCCTACGAACATCCTAAT
>JAAAOU010000312.1 GCA_009908745.1 Bacteroidota bacterium | reverse complement strand
ATGGTGAAATAAAGCGGCTCGTCCACAATGTGCATATTCTTGGACTGCTCCTGCATGTAGAAGTTTTCGGCCTTCTGCAGCGTCACCCGCACCCCATCTTCACTCAGGAATTTGATGAGCGGGCGGTACTTGGGCAGTGCCCGGTAAGCGCGAAGCAGCGCCATGCCGGCTTCCCCTTCTTGGTAGCCCAGCTCGCCCTCTTTGAAGAGCTTTTTAGCTTCGGCCAAGTAGGTGGTTGCCAATTTCCGCTGCGCGCTGATCAGCTTTTCCACAAACGGGCGGAGGGTGATGTATTCTTGGTCTTCACTGCCCTGTGGCACCGGCCCGGAAATGATGAGTGGCGTACGCGCCTCGTCGATCAAAACAGAGTCCACCTCGTCAATCATCACAAAGTGGTGCTTGCCTTGTACCTTCTCGTCTTCCGAGCGCACCATATTGTCACGCAGGTAGTCGAAACCAAACTCATTGTTGGTACCGTAGGTGATATCACAGGCGTAAGCCGCATTGCGCTCTTCGGAGTGCGGCTTGTATTTGTCGATGCAGTCTACAGTCAAAAACAAAAACTCGAATATCGGGCCGACCCACTCTTGGTCACGCCGGGCCAGGTAGTCGTTCACCGTAATGACGTGTACCCCCTGCCCGGAAAGGCCATTGAGGTAAGCAGGCAGCGTAGCTACCAAAGTTTTACCTTCACCGGTCGCCATCTCCGCGATCTTGCCTTCGTGTAAGACCATGCCGCCTATGAGCTGCACATCGTAGTGGACCATGGCCCAGGTGATCTCTCCGCCGGCTGCCATCCAGCTGTTCTTCCAGGTCGCTTTGTCCCCTTCTATGGTCACATAATTCTTTTTGGGGTTGGCTGCAATTTCCCGGTCGTGCTCGGTGGCCGTGACCGTAAGCGTATCGTTTTCCGTAAAACGGCGGGTTGTTTCTTTGACCACGGCAAAAGCTTCCGGCAAAATCACTTTGAGTATCTCCTCCAAGTGCTTGTCGCGGTCTTCCCGCAGTTGGTCAATTTCTGCAAACAGCTCTTCTTTGCGGAGTAGGTCCTCTTCCTCGTTCGCTTCGGCCCGCGCTTCGGCTATGTCGTTGTCGATACCGGCCAGGTGCTCGGCAATCTGAGCCCGGAAAGTCTCCGTCTTCTGCCGCAGCTCGTCATTCGTCAAGTCCTTCAGGCCTTCGTATACCTCGTTGATCTCCTCTACGATAGGCATGTAGGTGTTGACATCGCGGTCCTGCTTCGTACCGAAGACCTTCTTGAGCGATTTTGTTATAGATTCAAACATATATTGAAATTTCCAATGTTAGTCTACCCTAAGAGTGGCAAAGATAAATATATTTGCGGTCGGATCGAACCCCACCTGCAAATATCCAAACACAAAAGCTACTGATCACATACTGTACCACAATGCGCCGCAGTGCCATTTTGGCGGTCATAAAATAAACAGAATGAAATAATTATAGGTTGTTTGCGGCGTTCGATAATGCAGAAGCTTCCTGCTTTTGCACGGACCAACAGCAAAAGCCCATGGATGAACAATACCAAACTCCCGACTTGTTGTTCTTTTTAAAACGTAATCCCATGAAACGACTAGCAACATTTGGCGTTGCCTTTGTGGGCTTTTTAATAGGCCTGTCCTGCCTGACATCCTGTCAAAACAGCGGGCAACAGGATATTCGAGACTACTACTACCCCATGCGGTTGCTAGAAGACGGGCTGGTGTACGAGTACCGCTCGCCCACCATCGACTCGCTAACCCCGGCTTATTGGTATCACCGGTCTCTTATCCAAGACGATGGCGTGTACCTCACGAGCACGTACTACGAACACAAACTGGAGCCCTTACAATTGGTCAAGGAAGAAATGGTCAGTAACGGCATGCTGATAGAGGATTTGTTTTTGTATGCCCCCAGCGACTCCACCGGCCTCCAAGACCGCATACAGGTAGAAGTGCTGCAGGGGGCGGCCTTCCCATTTGTAGTGAGCGACTCATCGGGCGTGTTCTTGAACAAAATACGCTGGTCGCCGCCGCAAGACAGCGGGGCCACCTACACCATCATCAAAAACCGCCGCTATTTGGGCGACACGCTGGTGAATGTGCTCGGCGAAGAGCGGGAAGCAGTGGTTTTCCAAGTCGACGAACTGCTAGAGCATGACAAGAATGGCGTATTCGAAAAACGGTACGGCGGGCAGGAAGTATACGCCAAGGGCATCGGCCTGGTTTACTACAACAAAACAGTAGACGAGCAGATGAGCTGGGATTATGCGTTGGCCGGCCGCTACCCTATGGACTCTTTAGAACAACAATTCAAGCAACAACTTAATCTAGAATGATGAAACACCTCGCACTTTTACCGGCGATAAATCGGTTTTCCGCCTCTAGCGGTGCCTTCAACCGCTTCTTGCTGGTATGTACCCTCGTTTTTGCCTTTTCACTGGGCAATTCCTTAAACGGGCAAGTGCTTCCCCCCACTTTTTTGTGTGTTGCAAATGATTCTTTGCAATGGGAAGTACCCGATAATGATTGTGGCCCCTTCAATGCTTACCTGATTTACGCCAGCCAGGATGAAGACGGGCCATATACGCTGCTGGCTGAGGTCACTGATCCCGATCAGACCTTCTATTTCCACGACGATTCCGGCACGGCCGATTGGTACTACTACCTGGAAAGTGACTTTGACTGCCCCGGGGAAACCGTGTTACAATCGGATACGCTCGACAACCTGGCGCCCCTGCCCGCCTCGCTGCTGTCCGTTTCTGTGGAGGGCAACAACGTCATCATCACCTGGGGCCCCAGCCCTTCCCCCGAAGTGGTGGCCTACATCGTCTCCCGGGAAGTAGAGGGCATTGGCACCTTACCGCTGGATACGGTATTCAATGCCAATAGCTATACCGATACCGAGGCCAGCCCTAACGAGCGGGTCGAGACCTATTTTGTAGAAGCCATCGACGCCTGCGGCAACAAAAGCCTCGTGGCCGGCCCGCACCGCACCATACTGCCGGCAATCACGGCCGTTGACTCCTGCGAGCGCACCATATCCCTGAATTGGAACGCCTACGAAGGCTGGTCTGAAGGCGTGGAGGAATACACTGTGTTTGTGACACCAGAAAACCAGGCGCAGCAGGAAGCCGGGATAGTGAGCGGCGGGCAGACGAACTTTACCTACAGCGGGGAAGTAAACGACGGGCAGGAGTATTGCTTCCAAGTAGTTGCCAACCGCAGCGGCGACGGTACCGAAGCCGTTTCTAGCACCGTCTGCGTAGATGCTATGGTGATACAGGCCGTCAACCTTTTCGCCGCGGTCAACGCTACCGTAGACAATGGCACCATCCAATTTGACTGGCTGTGGAACGCTAATGCCGCCATCAACAACTACCAAATATCTCAACAAGCTATAGGCAGCGATGCTGTTGGCATCATCGAAGACGTCAGCCCTGTCCCCAACCCAAGTATGGACAATACCTTCACGGACCAAACCGCCGACCCCAACAGCAGCGGCTACCGCTACCAAGTGGCTGTCACTGACGAATGCGGGGTGGTGACGACTTCTAATACCGTGAGCACGATCTTCCTCGAAGCCGACGCCTTCTCCGGGGTCAACGACCTGCAGTGGACGCCCTACGAAAACGAATTGGCGGTAGTCAACAACTATAAGGTGTTCCGCTTGAGCAGCAGCGGCAGCCCGGTCAATATCGGCACCTTCGACGCCAACACCCTGCTCGCCGCTGATGAAGTAGACCTCAGCGACCCCGACCAGTCGCAGGCCTGCTACTATGTAGAAGCAGAGGTCACGGTAACCGTCAACGACAGTATCGTACGCACCGTGCTGAGCCGCTCCAACACCGCCTGCGCCCAGCAGGTGGCGCGGGTATATGTCCCCTCAGCCTTCTCCCCCAACGGCGATGGCCGCAATGACACTTTCCGTCCTTACTTGCAGTTTGGCACCCCTGCCGCCTACGAGATGACCATCTACGACCGCTGGGGCGGGCAGGTTTTCCAGACCACTGATTTCAGTGAGGGGTGGGACGGTTTCAGCAGCGATGGCGAACGCGTGCCGGTTGGGCCTTACGCTTTCTACATCCGCATCGAGCAGTCCGATGGCACCGTGCTAGAGGAATCCGGGGAGGTCGCCCTGCTCCGCTAAAATTAATGGCGGGAAGGGAAACTATCTTGCCCTTCCTGCCGTTTGTACTCCATAACAGTCGGCATGAAAAAATATCTGTTTTTCACCGCCACATCCTTCGCCGGGATGAAAAAAGCTGTATATTTGCATTCCGTTTGAAACGGTTGCCCCGATAGCGATCGGGGGGCAGTCCCGATAACTATCGGGACAAATTCTCGTACGGCGGTTCAAATCCGCTGAGAACATTTTGAGACTTGACACAATGGTTGGGTGGCCGAGTGGCTAGGCAGAGGTCTGCAAAACCTCGTACGGCGGTTCGAATCCGCTCCCAACCTCAAAGACCAGTACAGCCTCTTCGCGTTTCGCGAAGGGGCTGTTTGCGTTTCAGGTGCGTCGGAAGCGAGCTTCCGTAAGCAGTTGAAACGCAAACAGCCCAGCGCCGGCAGGCGCAGGCTGTGCTGGGCTTTGAAACGCCCACCCACGGAAAGGGCGAAGCCCAATCCGCTCCTCCAGCAAAATCTACTAAAGAACAGAAAACATCAGCCGGCAGGCGCAGGCTGCGCCCCGTTTGATTTTCAGAACTATCCGTTTGAAAACCATTAGACCCTGCCTGTCCTTTTCGCCGACCTTTGTACCTAAATACCAGATGCTACGTTAGCATCTCTCAATAAGCCCTGGTTTGATAATAGCGGGTAAACGTTTTCTTCAAAAAGCACATGCAACTGCCGCCTTCGGGATTCCGGTCGGGGGCAGTTGTTTGAGTGGGAAGGGATGACCGGGCCGGACGATTGAGCTCCATGGTTATGTAAAACGGTGGTAAAGTATACATACTGGGCATTACATGTATAAAAAAAGCCATTTTTTATACATGTCGCGGCATTTATGTTTAAATTTGGCGGAAAATTATACATATGCTACCCCCTTTACCACCGAAAACAAGCCTGGATACAATCGAAAGTAAGAAGGTATTGCGAAAGCTGGCGACTGCACGCGCTGCCCTGGCTGAGTTGAAGGGGGTTGCAGGGACTATCCCAAACGAACAAATTCTTATTGACACCCTCTCTTTGCAGGAAGCTAAGGACAGTTCCGCTATTGAGAATATTGTCACTACGCAAGATGAGCTGTACCAAAGTGATTTTGACCAACAAACCTTTGAGAACCCTGCTTCAAAAGAAGTACATCACTACGCCGCAGCCTTAAAGACTGGATTCAGTGAGGTGTCAAAAGATGGCATTATTCGAATAGGCTTACTTAATCGCGTTCAAGCAGCAATTGAGCTTAATGATGCAGGTATTCGGCGAGTACCCGGGACCGTATTAAAAAATGACCTGACTGGAGAGGTGATCTATACCCCTCCTCAGGACTATAATGAAATCCAATCACTTCTGGATAACCTTGAGGCTTTTATCAATGACGCGATTGAATATGAAGCTGACCCTTTGGTTAAGATGGCGATTATTCATTATCAGTTTGAAAGCATCCATCCTTACTACGATGGGAATGGCAGGACTGGCCGGATCCTGAACTTGTTATACTTGATTAAAGAGAACTTACTGAGCCTTCCGGTTCTGTATATCAGTCGCTATATGATTCATCACCGGGATAAATATTATCAGCTGCTACAGCAAGTCAGAACACACAGTGCCTGGGAAGCTTGGGTGATGTATATGCTTGATGCGGTGGAGCAAACTGCAAATCAGACCATACACACGATCAAGGGCATTCATGACCTGATGATATCCTACAAACGGCGTATCCGTGGAGAGCAACCCAAATTGTACAGTCAGGATTTGATCAACAATCTTTTCCGTCACCCCTACACACGCGTCGCCTGGCTTCAAAAAGATTTGTCTGTTACTAGGCTTACTGCTACTAAGTACCTGAATACATTGGTGGAAATGGGTTTGTTAGAAAAGATTAAAAAAGGTAAGCGGAACTACTACTTAAATCCAGCATTACTCAGTCTGCTATCCGGGGATTCATAGCTGTTGAAGCTTCTTTGTACTTGTAAAGCATACAGCTGTTTTAAAGAGTTAGCATAATATTCAGCTCTTGACGAGTCATCTCCAGTAATAGCAATCTCTTTGGCTTCAACCTCTTCTCACCTCCCCGTCTGCACTGTTTGATTTTCGTAAGTATCCGTTTGGGAAGCATAAGGCACTAAGCCGCTTTCCCATGGCAATCGCAAGATTGCCATGAGCATTTTATGCTGTCACTTCCTTTTCCCCTCCACAACCCGTAACTTGCCCTTCAAAGCAAGAAAACAGTCATGGACGACATACAACAACTACGCGAAGCGGTACAAAGCTCTCCCGACAACCTGCCGCTGCGCAAAATCCTCGCCAAGGCGCTGATGAAGCACGAGCGCTACGAAGAAGCCGAGGTAGAATACAAAGAAGCCCTCCGGCTCGCCCAGCAAGATGAGGAGCTGAAGATCGGGCTGGCCGACGCGTTCCGGGCACAAGAAAAGACCGGCTCCGGCCTTGTACTGATCGAGGAGCTCGTGCAGCAGGCCACCCCGCCCGGCCGCGCTTGGATCGTCTACGCCAAGTTGTTGCTACAGAGCAAACAGGTGGAGGAAGCCAAAGAAGCCTACGAAAATGCCCTGGCGGTGGACGACAACCTTCGCGATGCCTATCTCGAGTCCGAAATCAACCTGCAGATGAAGCAGGACCAGGAGCCCGAACGCATCAAACTGCGCGAAGGGGGCGACGAGGCGGAGGACCCCGACAGCAGCAGCTACGATATCGAGCGCCCCAAGATGAACTTCGAGCAAGTGGGCGGCATGGAAAAGGTGAAGGAGGAAATCCGCATGAAAATCCTGCACCCGCTCAAACACCCGGAGATATACAAAGCCTACGGCAAGAAAATCGGCGGCGGCATACTCCTCTACGGCCCGCCCGGCTGCGGCAAGACCCACCTGGCAAGGGCGACTGCCGGGGAAGTCGGCTCCAACTTTATCCCCGTGGGCATTAGCGACATCCTCGATATGTACATTGGGCAGAGCGAGCGCAACCTGCACGCCATTTTCCAGAAGGCCCGCAACCTGAAGCCCTGCGTGCTTTTCTTCGACGAAGTGGATGCGCTGGGGGCCAGCCGTACCGATATGCGGCAGAGTGCCGGCCGCAAGGTCATCAATCAATTCCTGTCTGAGCTAGATGGGGTAGAATACGACAACGAAGGCGTACTCGTCTTAGCCGCCACCAACGCCCCCTGGCACCTCGACTCGGCTTTCCGCCGGCCAGGCCGCTTCGACCGCATCATTTTTGTGCCGCCGCCGGACGCGGAGGCGCGGGAAGCCATCTTCCGCATCAAGCTAGAAGGCAAGCCGATCGGCGAGCTCAACTACAAGCGGCTGCTGAAAAAAACCGAGGGCTTCTCCGGCGCGGACCTGGAAGCGGTGGTCGACCTCGCCATAGAAGGCAAGCTAGAGGATGCCATCAAATCCGGTGTGCCGCAGCCCTTACAGACAGGCGATCTGGAGAAGGCCATCAAGCGCCACCGCGCCACCACCAAGGAATGGTTCAGCACCGCCAAAAACTACGCCCTCTTCGCCAACGAGGCAGGCCTGTACGACGAAATTTTGGACTACCTCAACCTCAAGAAGTAATGAATATCCACTTGGAACGCGGCAAACTGCTGCTGGCGCAAAACCGCCTAGACGAGGCCGAACGGGAACTCAAGCAAGCCCTCACCGAATCGCCCGACGACGGCTACGCTATGGCCT
>JAAAOU010000314.1 GCA_009908745.1 Bacteroidota bacterium | reverse complement strand
TTTGGCGAAGGACAGCCCAATCCCCGTGCCTCTTCGTGAAATTGCGTTTTGCCCCCGGAAAAAGCGGTCAAAGATATGCGCCTGGTCTTGCTCCGGGATGCCCGTACCGTAATCGCTCACCCGCAATTCCACAAGTGGCTCATCACGGTTCTTGGCGAGCTGTAGCACGATGGGGTCGTTTTCGCCGCTGTATTTGGCGGCATTAGACAGTAAGTTGTTGATGATACGCCGGACTATGCTTGGGTCAAAATACAGGACCACCTCCTCTTCTGGCAATTCCAAAGTCAGCTCATGCGCTCCGTAACTCGAACCGTGGGAAGCCGCAATATCACGAAGCAGTACCTTGAAGTCGCTAAATACGGGTTCAACAGGCTCCTGTGCCGTATCCGTTGCTTCAAAAGCTAGAATCTGCTCCGACAATTCCAACAGTTCCCCTGCTTGCCGGCCGATGATGCTCTTCTCCTCGGCATGCCCCAATATCAGCGTGAGGGGGTCCCGGAATTCGTGGGCGATATCAGCGTAGATAGACCGCCTTTGCTGTTCAGCCCGCCGCAGCTGTTCCGCTCGCTGCTTTTCCTGCTTTATGGTGTACACCCGGTATCCAGTGGCAAGTGCAAACAACCCAAGCGGCAGCAATGCCATTGCCATAAAAGTATTCACAAAGGCGAGGTCCAGATCAGGCTGCAACCCAAAAACGGCTACTGCGGACCCTAACATCACAAGCACGATAACCGCCAGGCTGACAAAGTAGTATTTCGGCAAGGTACTACGCCGCACGGCCTGGTAAATCATATACCCTAACAGGGCCGCACCGAGGTAACTGCCGGCTTTGTCCAGGCTCGCGGCATTGTAAGGCTGCTGCCCCCCGTACAAAACGAGCAGTGCCAAGCCAAAGACTATAGCCCGCAAGACCAGGTAGCCATGCACCAAGCGCCCTACCTCTGAGCCCAGCCTCAAAAAAGCATGCGCAAAGACCAGCAAAAACGAGCTGCTCAAAAAGCCGCCCGTAATGGAAAACAGATAAAACGGCACCTCCCAATTAGGGAAAAGCAAATGCGCGTGCAGTTCAAAAAATAAATACACCGCAAAGCCCCCAAATGTCAGCGCGTAGTAGAGGCTGATCGGCTCCCGGGAGATCAAAAACGAGGCACCAAAGAAGAATATCTGCATCAGAATAGCCCCGTAGAACGCGCCGGTCCAGAGCAGATGCGCAGGGGATGCACGAATTTCCTCCGGGTAAGCCTCAAGCTCGAACAGCGGCAGTTCTTCAGGGGCCTCCACCAGCAAAATGCCGGGCTGCCAGCTTTCCAGTTTAAGGAGCAATGTATTTTCCCCTTTCCGGATTGGAAGCTCAAAAAGAAAGGGCGAAGCCTGTGCTATGCCGCTGCGCTTCCCGGTTTCCAGTTCGCTATACAGGCTATCCCCCTGAAAAACATATCCCTTTACACGCTCAAAGCCCCCCCACTCAGGGCTCCCCTGACTGAGCAAGAGCGTGTCAGCCCGCCCGGACGATATTTCCAAACGGGCCCAGTAGCTGCTCCCCATTTGAGCAGTAAAGCTGGCGGCACTATCCGACGGCCATTGCTCGTAAAGGGCCCCGGCATCATCAGGCACTGAACGGGCAGGCAGCAATCTGGCTTTTTCACCTAAACGCTTTACTTGTATTTCTGATAAACTGTACAGTATAGTAGCGGTGTCTGGCTCGGCCCTCCCATGTGCCACTAGCACACAACTCAGACAGCAGGCTACCCAAAAAAGCTTTCGCATAAAGGGGTTTAGTTCTCTAAGACCGTGTTGGGGTTTTGGTCTTCTAGTCGAAAACTAGCAATTTTTTGGTTAGACGAGACCCGAAAACCGGCCCCGATAGCTATCGGGAAGCCTAAGCTAAATGCCCCGATAGCGATCGGGGTTCGGGACGAAGTATAAGCAAAAAAGTGCAGTTTGCAGACCGATTACTAAAGTCCCAACACGGTCTAACTAATCAGCACTCTAATCTAAGAAACAAACATTGTTTTATCAAAGCAGCCCACTCAGTGCTTGTAAAAAAAGTATGAATCACTACGCGGCAGCCAACTTTTCAACCTTTCAACTTTTCAACCCTCCCAACCCTTCAAGCTCTTCGTTGCAAAGTTCTAAGGTTCTAAGGTTGTAAAGTTGTAAGGTTCGCCGGACGGGCAGCCGACCCTGAAGGACTACACTCCCTGCGGTCGTTTCGCCTTCAGGGTAAACCTTTCCCAACTTTTCAACTTTTCATACCTTTATCAACAAAGCCAACACATCAATATGCAATACCGATATATCTTCCTCCTGCTTCTGCTTCCACTGTGCGCGGCCGCCCAAAAGCCCGCCTTGGACATGGCCGCGATTGACGGCTGGAAGCACATCCGCAACCCGCAGCTTAGCGCCGACGGGCAGTGGGCTGGTTATGAGCTAGAACCCAATACTGGCGACAAGACGCTGCTATTGTACCATGTACCTTCCAAGATCACCCGCAGCTTTAGCCGCAGCTCTGGCCTGAGTTTCAGTGCGGACAGCCGGTACGCCGTATTTATGACTCACCCGGCGGAGGACAGCTTGAAGGCTCTACGCCGGCAGAAGGTGGACAAAGACGATTTGCCAGAGGATACCCTCGTTGTTTTTGACTTGAATGCGCGGGAGCAACTCAAAATACCGCGGGTCAAAAGCTTTTTCCTGCCCGAGAAATGGAGTGGATGGCTGGCTTACCAGCTCGACCCCATGCCGCGGGACACAAGCTTGCCCGATTCGGTGAAGGTGAAAATGGAGAACGAGGAGAATGGGAGTTTATTGGTCTTCCGCAATTTGCAGTCTGGCCAAGCGGATAGTGTCCGCTTTGCGAAAACGGTAAAGATGGCTGAGGAAAAAGCTTTCTTTTTGGTGCATACTACTGGCGACAAGGAGGGGCTTGAGCCAGGTGTGTACCGTTACGACGCCGAGCAGCAGCAACTGCAGCCCCTGCTGACGGGCAAAGGCAAGTATGGCAAAATGGGCCTGAGCCGTACCGGCAGCCGGGTGGCTTTTCTCGCCCTGCGCGACACCACCGAGCAGCAGGTGACGGCTTACCAGCTTTGGCAGTCTGCAAATGGGAAGGCCGCCCAGCTTTTGGCGGACAGCAGCGCCAGCTTTTTGCCGGAAGGCTACCTGATCAGCGAGCATTTTGAATTGGAATACTCGGAAGACGAGAGCAAGCTGTTTTTTGGGATTTCCCCGCCGCCGGTGCTGCAGGATACGAGCTTGCTGGAAGAGGAGATCGTCAATGTGGAGGTTTGGACGTCGCAGGACCCCCGCCTCTACACCCACGAGGAGGCCCGATTGGAAGAGGAGCGCGAGAAGGCTTATACCTGTATTTACCATTTGGGTGACGGAACGGTCGTACAGCTAGGGGACGAAGAACTGCCGGAGATCAGACTAGGGGACGAAGGTAATGCCGCTGTTGCGCTGGGGTTGGACGAAACGCCTTATCTGCAGCAGATCAGTTGGGAGGGTTTTCCGGTGCGCAAAGACGTGTACTTGGTGAATGTCAATACGGGGCAACGCGAGCGTATTGCTGATAATGTAGCGGGCAATCCGCGGCTTTCCCCCATGGCGGAGTATGTCTATTGGTACAGCCACCCCGATTCGTCTTGGTTCGCTTACTCGGTCCGGGAGCAAAAACTGCGGCAGCTGGCACGATCGGTAAAAACGCCCTTTTACGACGAGCTGAACGACCGTCCCATGCACCCCTACCCCTACGGTATTGCGGGCTGGACGACGGAGGACGACTTCATCATGGTGTACGACCGTTACGATGTATGGCTGATCGACCCCCGCAACAACATCGCCCCCAACAACCTGACCAAAGGGCGGGTGAACCAGCGCCGCTACCGTTATATCAAGCTAGACGAGGAACAACGCTCCATCGAAGAGGTCAAGCCCATGCTGTTCCACCGTTTTGACGAAGGGGACAAATCATCGGGTTATGTGTGGTTCAACATCCATACCGGTATCAAAGAAGTGGTGCAAGAAGGGCCGTATTACTACGATATGGATGTCCAAAAAGCCAAAAACGAGGACCACTTCCTCTTCACCCGCGAGCGCTTTACGGAATTCCCCGATCTGCGGCTCAGCACGGATGGCTTGTCTACGGCGGCGAAGATCAGCGATGCCAACCCTCAGCAATCGAAATACCGCTGGGGGACAGCGGAGCCTTACCAGTGGACCAACGCCAACGGCGACCGTATGGAAGGCATTTTGATCAAACCGGAAGGCTTCAACCCGGAGCGGCAGTACCCGATGATGACCTATTTCTACGAGCGCTACGCCGACCGGCTGCACCGGCACTGGACGCCGCGCTATCCAAGGTCGTACATCAACTTCCCGTACTACGCCAGCCGGGGCTATGTGATTTTCATACCGGATATCCACTATCAGGTCGGTTACCCGGGCAAAAGCGCCTTGGATGCGGTAACGACCGGCGTGACCTCGCTGCTGGAAAAAGGCTTTATCGACCGGGAGCGGATCGGCATTCAGGGGCACAGCTGGGGCGGCTACCAATCGGCTTACATCATCACGCAGACCGACTTGTTCAAGTGTGCGGAATCGGGCGCGCCGGTCGTCAATATGACTTCTGCCTACGGTGGTATCCGCTGGAAGTCGGGGTTGAGCCGTATGTTTCAGTACGAGCATACGCAGAGCCGCATCGGGGGTACGCTGTGGGAAAAGCCGCTGCGCTACATTGAGAACTCCCCGCTCTTCTACGCGGACAAGATCAATACGCCGGTGCTGATCCTGCACAACGATGAGGACGGGGCGGTGCCTTGGTACCAAGGTATTGAGTTCTTTGTCGCCCTGCGCCGCTTGGGCAAGCCCGCTTGGCTGCTGAACTACAACGGCGACCCGCACGGCGTCAAAGGCCCGACTAACCGCCGGGATTTCATGCAGCGGATGCAGCAGTTTTTTGACTACTACCTGCTCGACGCGCCTATGCCGGAGTGGATGGAGCGGGGGGTGCCGCCGGTGGAGAAAGGAGGAGGGAAGCCTTGAAAAATGTAAAATGCGTAATGTAAAATGCACTGTCCGTCGAAGTGGAAACGTAGGCGGGTAAAAGTGGCGCTGCGTCAGTCTGCGGTGAGGTAGTGCTGGGTGATAGGGCGTTGCGCTTGGCTTTGGGACTAACGCTCAGAGTAGTCGATGAAACCTTGCTTGCCATCGGCTACATGCGGGTTGTGCTGCTGGTACTCGGCACCGACGTATCGCTCCACGGCTTCTTGCGGCTTGCATTTGTTGAACATGAGGCCGTAGAAAGCTTGGGCGTTGGTTTTGTTTTGCTGAAGTTGATTCATATCTCAAACGTTGCAATTATTCTGCAAAATAGCTATATTGAACGCTTTACAAAACATTATAGCATCGCTTATGCAACCAACGTGCACTCTTATCCTTGCCCTGCTACTATTCGCCCAGTCTCCGCTCTACGCTCAATTTTACGGCGGCACGCTGCAAGTGGCACACGCCAGCCCTGAGCAGCCTAACGCAACAAAGCTATTGTTCACCGCCACGCTATTTGGCCCTTCGGGTGCGGACAGCGTCCCCGATTCCCTGTCGCTGAACTTGAGCTATTCTATCGGAGGAAATAGGGTCTTTGAGCAAATGCCGCTCATCAGTACATCTCCTTTGGACGATGAGCTGGATCAGTACACTTACTCGCTCGAATGGGTGGTGCCCAGCCGTATCGCGTATCTGTTTTCTGTAGAGGCTTGCTGCTTAGAGCCTGCGTTTGACAACTTAAGTACGACCGCTCCTCAGCCGCTTTTTTTGCCCACCCTTTACACCTTCCCGAATCCGCAGTTTGTAGGTGTTAATAACGGGGCGGTATTTGCGGTACCCCTACAGCAGCAAGCTACCACGAGCACACCGTTAAACGCCGTACTTTCCGCTAGCGATACAGAGGGAGATAGCATCGCGTTATCGCTTTACGATCCCGAAACTTTTGAGGGGGATTTCCTACTTCCCAATGAAATAGACAACGGCGGCACTGCCAATTTCTCTTTATCAAGCGACGGGCAGCTGCAATGGGACACGCCTACTGAAGCCGGTAAATCGTACTTGCTGCCTGTGCAAGTCCGTGAATACCGAAATGGCATACTGCTTGGGTTCTCTATCGCTTATCTCCGCTTATCGACCACCAGCGCCACTTCCTCCACTCTACTCGATAACGACTGGGCAGTCTCTGCTTACCCCAATCCCACAAAAGGAGCCTTGGTGATTACTGCTCCCGCGTCGGCTCGCCTTTCAGCAACACTTACCAATGTTCAGGGACAGCTACTGCGACAGTGGACGGACCTGCGAGACGGGCAAAGGATAAACCTTGGGCAAACACCTGGAGTACACTTGCTCAGCTTAACGGATGGAGAGCGGGTCAAAACACTTCGGATTGTAGTGGCAGGAGAATGACAATGCATTATATATAGTCTGACAACCCAAGATTTGTGAATCCTGACTTGCTCTTTTTCCGCCTCTCTTCGTCAATCCCGAATGCTTTCGGGACGCCGTAGCTCAGGCTATGCCTACGTTTTTTGACTTGATAGCCGAAAAAATAGCGGCGTCATGATTTTCACAAATCCTAAGTTGTCAGACTATACAAAGTACTAACACCCGTAGAGCAAAGTGAACAAACCACCACTCCGCACCCGCCTCGCCCCCACCCCAAGCGGCCTGCTGCACCCCGGCAACGGCCTGTCCTTTGTCATGACTTGGGTGATTGCGCGGGCGAACGAGGGGCGTATTTTGCTGCGCATTGACGATATCGACAAAGAACGCTGCCGGGAGGAGTACGTGGCAGATATCTTCCGGACGCTAGAGTGGCTGGGGCTAGACTACGATGAGGGGCCGAGTGGCGTGGCCGACTTTTTCCAAAACTGGTCGCAGGAGACCCGGCTAGGTTTATACGAAAACGCACTGCGGGAGCTGCAACAACAAGACTTGCTATTCGCCTGCACCTGCAGCCGCAAGGATATCCGGCTCGCTTCTGAGGATGGGAGCTATCCGGGTACTTGCCTACAGCGTGACTTGCCTTTTGAAGGCGACAAAGCGCGTTCTTGGCGCACGCGGGAACACGGCCACTTTGTCCTGCGCCGCAAGAACGGCCGGCCCGCTTACCAACTGGTTTCTCTAATCGACGATGAGCACTTTGGCATTAACTACATCGTGCGGGGGGCGGATTTGCTAGGCTCGACCGAAAAGCAACGCTACCTCGCGCGGCTGATGGGCAAAACACCGTTTCTGTCGAGCTCGTTTTGGCACCACCCCTTGCTCACCGATGCAGAAGGGCAGAAACTTTCTAAGAGCCAAGGCGCCGGTTCTTTGCAAGAATGGCGGACACTAGGCCGCTCGCCAGCCGAGCTGTACCAGCGGGCGGCGGATATGCTGGGCATACCGGGTAAGTTTGAGGCGGTCGAACCGCTTCTGAAAGCGGCTAAGAAGTTAAAGGTGTTGCCGATGGATCAGGGGTAAACCGGGGGCTTTTTACCGATAGGCTATTCCATTGGCTGCAGTCAGCACCACCGGCTCGTCATCTGTCACCATCAGCGTGTGCTCATGTTGGGCTACGAAGCCGCCGCCTTCCGCCACCATCGTCCAGCCATCGGCCGTTTCTTCTGCTATCTCCGCTTTTGTGGAAATGAAGGTTTCCAGAGCGATGACGCTGCCCTTTTGGAAACGCTCCCGGTTGTAGATATCCCGGAAACAAGGAATCTCGTGGGGCGGCTCGTGCAGTTGCCTGCCGATACCGTGGCCACAGAGGTTGCGGATCACCTTGAAGCCACTCTGCTTCGCGCTTTGCTCTATAAGCGCCCCAACCGCGCCGATGCGCACGCCAGCCTTGATGCTGCGGATGGCAAGCCGCAAGATTTCCTCCGATGCCCTGACCAATGGAGCAAG
>JAAAOU010000381.1 GCA_009908745.1 Bacteroidota bacterium | reverse complement strand
TGCCTAAAGGGGTGGTATTCACGATCAAATGGTAAGCACCCAGTTCTAGTTTTTCGTACCCCAACTGCCCGGACGCCGGCCGGCGGGACACCCAATCGTGCGGAATGCCTAACTGCTTAAGGGCATAAGCTACGGCTTTTGCTGCCCCCCCCGTCCCTAGTATCAATGCCCGGATGCCCTGCATTTGCCCCCGTTCTTTCAACAACCAGGCGTACAAGGAGTTTTCAAAACCATATACGTCGGTGTTGAAACCAATCAAGCGTTGACCTTCGGTGATGTAGACCGTATTCACAGCCCCTACCGCTTTGGCCCCCTCATCTATATGATGCAAGTAAGGCAAAATTTGCTGCTTGTAAGGAATGGTGACGTTCAATCCCCGGAGGTTGGAATGGCGATTGAGCAGGCCGGGCAATTGATCAAGAGCGGAGAGCGGAAACAACTCGTAGTAGGCGTCCGTTATCCGGTCTCGCTCGAACTTATCCGTGAAGTAGCGCTTGGAAAAAGAGTGGGAAAGTGGGAAGCCGATTAGCCCAAACAAGCGATCGACGCGGTCTGCTTTGCTCATTAAAATCCTTTTTGGTCTAGACGGTCCAGTAAAAACACGATGCCTAGCCCCGCCAACATGCAAACGACAGCCCCGCCGAGGTAAGCCGGCCCGACCTCCTCTGCGTACTGCATGGGCATGAGGTTGACCTCCTGTATGATTTTGTCGACCTCTACGCCGGGCGCCAATTCTACGAGTTCCCCTTCTTCCGTCAGGCCTAGCACCGCCTTGCGCCAGGGCCATATCTTATTGAGCGACCCCAGCATGAAGCCCGTCAATACCGCCAAGGTCAGATTGTGGTAGTGCTTAAAGGTCCAAGACAGCAAGCGCGAAAAAGTGGCGAGCCCGACTAAGCAGCCTAGGCCAAACACGCCAAGCACGATCAGGCTCTCTGGTGCGAGGGTTTTCAAAGCTGTTTTGATGGTAGGGATGATTATGGTGTACATGCCCATTAGCAAGAGGATAAAACTGCCTGATATACCTGGCAATATCAACGCGGATATGGCGATCATACCGGAAAGGAAGACCATCCAAAGTTGCGTATTCCCCTCCGCTGGGCTTGCTATAGTGATGATATAGGCGACAATGGTCCCGACCACCAGGCCCGCTACTTCGCCGGGGCGCCAGCGCTCCACCTGCTGCCCGATGTAGACGGCCGAGGCGACGATCAGCCCAAAGAAAAAGGCCCAGAGCAAAATCGGGTAATGCTCCAGCAGGTGGGTGATGCCAAAAACGCCTACCACTATGCCGGCGGCCATGCCCACTAGCAAGAACAGCAGAAAGGTGCCGTTGGCCCGTTGCCAGGCAGCAGCCAGGCCATCTTGCCGCAAGGACCGCCAAACCTCTGGCCCTAGGACGTGCTTGATGGTGTCGATCAGCCGTTCGTAAATGCCGGTGATGAACGCGATGGTGCCACCGGAAACGCCGGGCACGACTTCAGCCATCCCCATGGCCATGCCCTTGAAAACCAGGGCGAGGGTTGAACTCTTTTTTTCCATGTGGCAAAGCTACAAGATTACGGCCAAATAGGGAACCCCTGCCCTATTCATGTACACGCCCTTTTTGCTCGCCACTTCTAGCCTTTTGCAGCAGCTCTTCCCGTTCGCGCATTTCGGCGGCGGTGGGCTGGTATTCCCCCAGAAAGCGCAAGTCCGGCTGGCCGGCGTCTACCCAAGCGGTGTACCAACAGCTGCCTATGGAGAGGATGGTCTTTTGCATACGGTCTTCCACCATGCCCGACAGACGGCGTTGGTAGGCCGCGGCATACTCCTTGCAGTAGGTGCGTATCGTGCGGCCCAGTCGCTCCTCGTAGCAGTATTGCTTATCCTCGGGGAAGGTTTGGCTCAACCGCTTTTCGATGCTGAGTACACTGTCTACCAAGGAGTGGCTTTCCAATACCACATCCCAGAAATAATCTTTGGGGTTGGCAATATACTCGGCTTTGCCGACAAAGTAATCGTACTGCTCATCCGCAAACAGCTCGGGTATACGGCTCTCCCAAAAAGCGTGGATTCCAGTTTGGTTGGTCAGCTGGCCGTTGTAATTCTCGGTGGTGTGCAAAGGGACATGGGCGTCCCCAATGTAGTGGCCAAATTCCGCAGAAAGCCGCAGTATGAGCTTGACATTCTTTTCGCGGAATGCTTTTGTCAAACGGGCTTGCATGACAGGCAGATGGTAGGGCACAATACCGTAGGGCGAAAAATGGTCTACGGCGTACACCTTCCCACAGTCAATATCAGCCTCAGTCAACCCAAAGAGCCCAGCCAGCGTATCGCAGGCGACCGACCACTCGTCTTCGTAGTATTGCGGCATGATATAATCATCAAAAAACTGCCGGTAATTGGTGGTATAAGGAGCCTGTAACTTCCCCCGACGGCCCGGCAGGGTGATCAGCACTTGGCCGTCTACGGTATCCCGCGAAAGGCGTACGGTATCCCCCGTGCTTTGTACGATGCCTACTTCCGTAAATTTCATCAAAGCGCTCGTCCAGTCCCGCGGCACCTCCGGGAAGGGGTGCTCGCCCCAGTGGTCGATGTCGATATAGTGGCGTACCGCCTCGTGCCGGGTGGCGTAGCGCCGTTTGTCGGGGTCTACAGCGTGCTCGGTGATGAACTCTAGATGCTCTTTGTAAAAACCGATCATTTCTGGCGGCAGCGTAAAGACGGCCATACGGTTCAGCCGGCGGTGGCCCCAAAAGCCCCATCGCTCCGAGCGGGTAGCGCCCAAGGCGAGCAGGCTTATCAAAAGAACGACAAATATAGTACGGCGTTGCATGGCGAAATAATTAATTCGGCAGGGGCTGTTGCTCAAAAAAAGAGGGGTAGCCCCAAAATATACGTTCGATCGGCTGTTGCTGACTCTGCAGGAAGTCTTCCCCGTTCAGATCGATAAAATACCGGTCGAACAGCGGGTTGACGCGTTTGTAGGCGCCTGTCTCGGGGTCCTGCATGATGGTTTCATCTTGCAATATCGGGAAAAATTGCGCCCGGGTAGTATCCCCCGAGGTATTGACCAGCGTAATGATACTGAAGGGCACCTGCATAAGCACCGAGTCAATATTCTCGTAATCGTTGCGGAAGCCCTCGGCGATGACTTTTTTATAGCTACTCAGAAAATCGTCCACATAACTTTCATTGACCGGCCGGTTAATGCGGGGCGTGACGTCATAATAAGGCTCTAACTGGTATTCGCCCCCCTCGACGGCCAAGCGGAAAGACTGGCTCTTTTGTTTGGGATACTCAATTGAGATGTGTTTGATGTTCTCTGCCTTGGTATCGAAGATAGATTTATCGCGCCACTCATCCCCTGTATGTTTAAAGCGTACACTGGGGTTGCCGTTCATCATAGGCAGTTCCATGACGTAGGGTTGCTCCGCGCCTTCCATGATCATGTAAGTGCCCTCCGAATTAGGTGCAGAACCGCCGATATAATACGTCTTGAGGTTGTTGCCCGACCGGTCGTACAGTTCTACCTTAGTGCCTTGGGTGGCTAACACTTTGACGATATGCTCCGTGGAATTCTGCGGCGGTTTGTATTTGAGCTGTACTTTTTCTATCAGCTGCAGTAGCGGCTGGATTACAGCTGGATTGGCTTTGTACTGCCCGTCGTAGAGCCATTCGCCCCCGTCGCGTTCCAAGGTGGTTTTTTGCCCATCCCGGCGTACGATGAAAATCCGGTGGACATCTTCTATGTTTTCCACCGCAAAATCGCGGTCCCACCCGGCCACTGTAGACTTGTTTTGCCCCTCCTCACTCGTCAGGTACCAAGCGGCCGCACCACCCAGCAATAGAAAAAGCACTAGAAAAATTACCGTTCTGTTCATGGTTTACGTTGTTAATAATTATCGCTCACTTTTCAATTCTAGTCATGCTGCGTACTTCCGCCGGCGCAAGTAATTGAACCCGATCCCAAACAACAGCAGGAAAACCAGAGGAACCCCCAGATTGACCAATTGCCATTTAACTTGCTGCTGCTGCGCTTGTACCGTATCTAGCATGCGTAGTTTCACTTCTTTGCCGCGGGCTTCGATGACGCCGTTTTCGTCCAGCATATACTCGACGAGGTTAACGATGAAATCTTTGTTGGCGTACAGATACTTATCAAATTCGTTGTACCCCAGCGGCTTGTAAGCGCCTTCCCCCCTGCCCAGCGCGTTGCGGATGATGTCGCCATCGGAAATCACCGCCATTTTGGTCGGGCTGCTTTCCGGTTTGTAAGTTTGCCCCAAGGATTCCATCATCGCCTTTTTTTCTGGCGTCAGCCGATTGGTGTACAAGGATGGGAATACGCCTTCCAGCAACAGCCCTGTCGTCTGCGGCCCTTCGTCAAACTTTTCGGGCTGCAGGTCGTACCGTAGGAACTCGAAGTTGAGGGCAACCGGGATATACTGCAAGCGGGAATTGTCCGAGCTTTGCAGCAAAGGCGTTTTCTTCAGCTCCGTTTTGGTCATCACATTCAGGTCGATGGAGCTGGGGTACTTCAAATTTACCGGGCCTAACCCTTTGACTACAGGGTGGTCGGAACGGGGCAGCACCACCGGATGATAGGGATACTTGAACAGATCGAACTGCGGGGCATTGCCCACCGTGCCGGTCGCCAGCGGTATTTTCGAGCACTGAATATCGAGTACCAAAGCAAATCATCCAGATTGAGCTGGTATTCATTGGGGAAGTATTTGGAGCGCCCCCGCAGGCTATCCAGCCCCACCCGCAGCCGGTCGATCAGCCAGATGACTTTGCCGCCGTTCATGACGTACTGGTCCAGCTTGAACTTATCGTTTTCTGAAAAAGGCTGTGTGGGCTTGGGCACCATGAGCACGGATACTTCGTCGCTGATAAAATTGACGCTGTCCAAGTCGATCCGCCCCATGTCAAAGTAAGGGCTAAGGGCCTGTGTCAAATCGGCGAGTTCAATGGAGCTCAGTTCACCGTGCCCCTTGGTGAACAGCAGGTTAGGCTTGCGGATCGTCAGCAGTTTTTGGATAGCGTTGGCAAACTTGTATTCCAACAGGCTGATAGAGTTGTTGAGCGTCACCTGTGGCGGTACGCCAGGCACTTCGTTTTCCAACAGGTTGACAGGCATGCTAGCGTTGCCGTAGTAGACGATAGCATAGGGGTAGATCACTTTTTCAGCTGTGCCCTCCACGTCTTTCACCCGAAGGTTGACCGGGGTGACTCCCTGCTCGGCCAAGGTTTTGCGCCGGTCGTTGATGTCTTTTCTCGTCCCCTCGTTCGGGTTGTCAAATTCGTACTCGACGTAGCCGGAGACCGACCGGAAATCGTCCAGCAAATCCTGCGTAGAAGACTGCAGGCGCTTGAAGCCCGCCGGAAACTCCCCATCCAGCAAGATGCGGATGTAGACCACGTCATCCAAGCCCCGCAGCAGTTTTTTAGTAGGCGAAGTCAGGCTGTAGCGCTTCTCCTCGGTCATGTCGAATGCCGTATACAGCGGCTGCCCCCCAATACGGGCGTTAGCCAAGATATTGAGGAACAACAGAATACCGGCAAACAGCGCCAACTGTGCCAGCGATTGCGCCCTGCGTTTGTTACCTCGTTTTGCTGTTTTTGCCATAGTATAAAATCCCAGTTTATGCGATTGATTCGTTTGCGGCAAGCTGTAATGCGCCGCTGTGCCAATTCGTTTAGCGAGTGCGCCCGCCTACCACTTGCGGCGCTCTAGGGAAACTAGGGTCGTCATCAAGAAAAGAGCGACCACGGACAAGAAGTAGACCAGATCGCGGCTATCCAGCAGCCCCCGGCTTACCGAGCGGTAGTGGTAGTCGATGCCAAACATTTGCACGACATCATCCGATTTGCCTACCAAAATGGGTAGCCGGCTAAAATAATTAAACCCATAGTACAACAAAAAGCAAAGGAAAGTGGCCAGTACGAAGGCGACAATCTGATTGCTAGTAATGGAAGACGAAAACAAACCTATGGCCACGAATGCACCGGCCAGAAAGAACAAGCCGATGTAAGACCCCGCTATAGCCCCGCTGTCCAGGTTGCCGACGGGCTCGCCCAGCTGGTAGATGGTATAGTAGTATAAAAGCGTGGGCAAGAGGGCGAAGGCCACTAACAGCAGGCTCGCCAGATACTTGCCAAAGATGATGTGCCAGTCGCTCACCGGCCGTGTAGCCAGCAGCTCCATCGTGCCGCTTTGGTATTCTTCGGCGAAAGAGCGCATGGTAATAGCGGGGATGAGGAACATAAAGATGAGCGGGGCGATGTCAAAAAGCTGGTTAAGCGAGGCATATTCGTATTCCAGCACGCTTGTATCCGGAAAGACGAACATCACGAGCCCCAGCAGCACCAAAAAAGTGCCGATAACGATGTAGCCGATAAGCGAACTGAAAAAAGCGTTGACTTCCTTGAGGAAAATACTGCGCATTTACTTCTTGTTTTGTTTGGTCGGGTATACAGGCAGTTTAACGGAGTTGCGGTCATCGTAAATAAGGACACACTTGTATAGCTTCTCCCCCAACCCCTCCTCTGGCAATTCTGCTACGGTCCGTATCATTTCTTGGTCATCGGCCATGAGCACCATCAGGTTTTGCCGGCTCAGGGGCAACCGCTGGCCGGTGGTGAAATCTAACACATGCTCTATCTTTATGGTCGTTTCACGCTCTACCTGCCCTTTGCGGAAGGGTTTGCCGGTAAGCGGGTTGTATGCCGCCATTTCTACCACTTTGGGCTCCTGCCGCTCGTAGGTGTAATAGCATAGCTTACCCCTTACCCTAAGGCCGGCGAAGGTAGCGGCTTTTCCAGTTTGCATACTGTCTGCTACGTGGATGTATGGCAGGCCCTTGAGCACAAAAGCATAAACCTCGGTCACGGGAATGGCGGCGAGCCCCCTTGGCTTAAGATACTCCATTTGAGCAAAATACTTGTCGCGGTTGGCCGCTAAGCGGGCTTCTACCTCTTTCCATTCGTAGGCCGGCTGGTTTTGCTGCAACTCTTGTAAGGTTAGATAAACGCCATCTTGAAAGACAAAATCTGCGTCAAGCGGCAGGCTGTCGACCTGCGCAGACAAGCTCAAAGCGCTGGCAAAGGTAAGGTACAAGCTCGTTAGAATACACCGCATAATCCTCTTATTTTGTTAGCCGTTGGAAAACTTCGTCCATCTCAAAGCCTTCTTTCTGCATTTCGAGCAGCTTAGTACCCTGCTCCACCGCGAAATCGAATACCGTAGGCCGCAAATCTTCCTCCCCTGCCGATATGAGCTGATAACGATTGTGCTGCAGCTGCCGGACTTCCTGCACACCGGGCAATGCTCGCAATTTGGAGGCGGGTATAGCCGTGCTGAATTCTGCCGTGACAATACTATTGCCGGCGGAGGCCGTTTGCAGGTGATCAATGGTATCATCGGCGACCAGCTCCCCTTTGTTGATGATAATGACCCGGTCGCAGATCGCCTTGACTTCTTGCATGATATGGGTGGAAAAGATAACCGTTTTTTCCTCGCCCAGCTTTTTGATGAGCGACCGGATATCCGCCAATTGGTTGGGGTCAAGGCCCGCAGTAGGCTCGTCGAGTATCAAAACTTGGGGATCGTGCATAAGCGCTTGTGCCAGCCCCACCCGCTGCCGGTAGCCTTTGGACAAAGCACCGATGAGCTTATGTTGCTCCCGTTGCAATCCCGTGAGCTCCACCATTTCCTCCACCCGCCCTTTTGGCTTTCGGATACCGTGCAGACCGGCGATAAAGTGCAGGTATTCGCGCACGTACATGTCCAGGTAAAGCGGGTTGTGCTCCGGCAGGTAGCCGATTTTCTTGCGTACCTCCATGGGTTCTTTCTCCACGTCGTGGCCACACACAAAAGCCTGGCCGCTCGTCTGTGGAATGTAACCAGTCAGTATTTTCATGGTGGTGGTCTTACCCGCGCCGTTC
>JAAAOU010000485.1 GCA_009908745.1 Bacteroidota bacterium | reverse complement strand
AAAGTCAAAAACATGCGCTACCTATCCATCGTGATCGGCATCCTCATGCTCGGCCGGCCCGGCTGCACACAACCGCCGGAGGACCGCCCGCCTATTGAAAACCCTGATTTTGACAAGCGGCTTACGCAGCTCCTCTCTTTCAGTGTGCCAGTAATTGGCGTTCAGGAGCTTAGGGATATTCAGGAGGAAGTTTATATCTTTGACGCGCGAGAACGGGAAGAGTTCGAGGTCAGCCACATCGACGGGGCTAAGTATTTAGGGTACAACAAATTCAACAAAAAAGCCCTGCGTGATGTACCCAAAGACAGCACCGTCGTGGTGTACTGCTCGGTAGGCTACCGCAGCGAAAAAATCTCGGAAAGACTGCGCGAACGGGGTTTCACGAAAGTATACAACCTCTACGGCAGTATCTTCGAGTGGGTGAACCAAGGCTATCCCGTCGTCACTCCGGAAGGCAAATCTACAAAGCAACTACACACCTACAACCGAAAGTGGAGTAAGTGGGTAGAGGAAAATCAGATCAACAAGGTCTGGTGATTAGATGATCTAAATCAAAACGGCTCAATGGATTTATTTGCAAAGTTTTTGGAAGACCGGGGCCCCCTCGGTAAGTGGTCTCGCACGGCACATGGTTACTATACTTTCCCCAAGCTCGAAGGCGAGCTGGGCAGCCGTATGAAATTCCAGGGCAAAGAGAAAATTGTTTGGAGTGTCAATAACTACCTCGGGCTGGGCAACCACCCGGAAATCCGCAAAGTAGACGAGGAAGCGAGCCGCGACTGGGGCTTGGCTTACCCAATGGGTTCCCGCATGATGTCGGGCGAAACTCAATACCACGAACAGCTGGAGCAACAATTGGCGGAGTTCGTCCACAAAGAGGACGTACAACTGCTCAACTTCGGTTACCAAGGCATTATGTCTATCGTAGACTCCCTGCTCACCCGTAAAGATATCGTGGTCTACGACAAAGACTGCCACGCTTGTATTTATGACGGCATCCGCATGCACCTCGGCAAACGCCTGCCCTTCGAGCACAACGATATCGATAGCTTCGAAAAGCAGATCAAGAAAGCTAGGCTGTTCCAAGAACAGACGGGCGGCGGCATACTCGTCATCACCGAGGGCGTCTTCGGTATGCGCGGCGATCAGGGTATCCTGAAAGAAATCGTAGCGTATAAAGAAGAATATGGCTTCCGCATGCTGGTGGACGATGCGCATGGCTTTGGCACACTGGGTGAAACCGGTGCCGGTGCGGGCGAAGAGCAAGGCGTGCAAGATGAGATCGATCTGTACTTCAGCACTTTCGCGAAGTCGATGGCTAGCATCGGTGCTTTCGTGGGGGGCGACAAAGAAGTCATCGAGTTCCTGCGCTACAACCTACGTTCCCAGATTTTTGCCAAGTCGCTCCCTATGCCGATTACTATTGGCAATATCAAGCGCTTGGAGATGCTGCGCACCCGCCCGGAGTTTAAAGCTAAGCTGTGGGAGAACGCTACCAATCTGCAAAACGGCTTGCGCGAGCGCGGATTCGACCTCGGCAACACCTCTAGCTGCGTGACGCCGGTTTATATGCACGGTTCCGTAGAGGAAGCTATGGTGCTGGTGAAAGACCTGCGGGACAACTACGATATTTTCTGTTCTGTGGTGGTCTACCCAGTGATTCCAAAAGGTATGATCCTGCTGCGCCTCATCCCTACCGCCGCGCATAACCAAGAGGATATCGATCAGACTATCGAAGCTTTCACCGCAATTTCTGACAAACTGAAGAACGGCGAGTACAGAAAGCAAGCGGAGTACATTAAGCCGGAGTAAGAGGGGAAGTTGGAAGTTGGAGTTTGGAAGTTGGAAGTTGGAAGTCGGAAGTCGGAAGTTGGAAGTCGGAAGTTGGAAGTTGGAAGTTGGAGTTCGGAATTCGGAATTCGGAATTTTGAAGTTGGAATAAAAGGGTAAGACTTGACAAGTTTCCCTGGCGGATAGCCCGGGTCTTGTCAAGTCTCAAAGTATAGGCCTTTGTTGACTTCAGCCCGGAAAAGCCGATGGTGTTGGAGATGCTGTTTGACGAGGCGGTGGTGACGTACTTTTTGGAGGAGTGATTTTTGTCGTCGGAGGGCATATATTCAGTTAAATAAGGTTGGCTTAGAACGGGCTTATCATTATATTGAGGAGCGTATTCACTCAAACCGAATCCCTATGCAAGCGCTCCGATTTACGCTTACCCTTCTGGCATTGGCCCTAGCCATCTCGCTTTTTGGGCAAGCTGGCACATTTGATTGCGGCCAGTCCGAACGGCACCAACACCGCTTATCCACTGACCCTGCCTACCGCGAGGCCCACGCAGTAGCCGAGAAAAAACTACGGCAACAGGCACTAGAACCCGCTCGTGCTTCTGTCTTGTATACCCTTCCGGTCGTTTTCCACATTATCCACGATGGAGGAGCGGAAAATATACCCGACGCGCAGGTCGAGCAAGCCTTGCAGCACCTCAATGATGCCTTTGCCAACACGGGCTACTATGACCCGGGCACCGGAGTGGATGTCGAAATCCAGTTCTGCCTAGCTCGCCGCGACCCCGATGGCAACGCTTCCACCGGTATAGAGCGCGTACAGTCACCCCTGACGAGCTTCAACTACTCGGTAGACGACCAAACGCTGAAGGACCTAAGCCGGTACGAACCACTCGAGTACATCAACATCTGGGTGGTGCAGGAAATCTGCTCCAATAACGGCTGCGGGGTGGCAGGGTATGCTTATTTGCCCGCGGCCCACGGTTTAGATTACGATGGTATTGTGGTAGAAGCGGGGCTAACAGGGAACAGCCCAGCTAATTCAGCGGTGCTCGTCCACGAAATGGGCCACTACTTAGGCCTCTATCACACCTTTCAGGACGGCTGCACCAATAACGACTGCCTGGCAGACGGCGACCGTGTATGCGATACCCCACCCGACAATACAACAGCCCGCCCGCCCTGCGAAGTGGAGCAAAACTCCTGCAGTAGCGACGCGGATGACCCCTCCGCCAACAACCCGTTTCGGCCCGTAGCCAGCGGCGGGCTAGGAGACCAACCCGATCTGCACGAAAATTACATGGATTATTCCCGCCTGGCGTGTTACAACCAATTCACGGCCGGGCAAGCCATACGCATGCAGAACGCCGTGAGCGGGCCGCGTGCCAGTTTGCTTTCTTCCCCCGCTTGTACCGACCCTTGCCCGTCGCCGGCCACTGCGGCGTTTTCGCTGAGCAGCAACCCTGCCTCTTTAGGGGAAACCCTCACCGCGACCAATTCGTCGACCAATGCCGATAACTATGAATGGTATGTTGATGGTATCTTGGTCAGTACAGCGGCCAATCTCAGCTACGACTTTCCGGCATTGGGCACCTACGAAGTAGAATTGCTGGCTTATTCCGACCTCGACAATTGCTTGCCCGCTTCCAGTGTACAAACGGTGACGGTGGTTTGCCCCGTAGAAGCGAGCATTACCCCGCTCAATACCGCCGTTTTACCCGGTACTACCGTCAGCTTTCAGAACAATTCCACAAACGCTACCACTTACCAATGGCGGGTAAACGGCATGCTCATGGGTACTGATCCGGATTTTGACTTTACCCCTGACGCTCCCGGTATATACAATATTTGTCTGCAAGCCAGCAATGGGTCGTGCAGCGATCAAACTTGCGCTTTAGTACAGACAACTTTCGTCGAGGCGGCCGATAGCTGCGAGCCGACCTTCTACCTGTCGCTCGGGCAGCCCAGTGCGTCTAATTACATCAGCACGGTTACCCGCTCCAACGATGGCAACCTGTATGTCGGCGGCGGCACAGGAGCAGAAGCTGTTATTGCAAAATTTACACCGGAAGGCGAGCAGCTGTGGGCGCGTACCTTCGACTTTACCGACCGGGATGATAATATCCTGTCGCTGCGGCAAGACCAAGACGGTATGCTGTTCGGTACCAGTTACGGTACGGTAGAGGGGGCCGGGCCAAATGGGCGGGGCGCTCTAATTTTTCGCTATGACCCTGAGGCTGATGACTTGCTGTGGACCAACTATGCTGATCAGCAGGGGCGTTTGCACCGCATCAAAATCAACCCGGTCAACGGCAACTACATCGCGCACGGTGTACATATTACCGTTCCTATGGTCAACGATGATGCCGTCCTCATGGAAGTAGCGCCTAACACTGGGGCTATCCTCTGGCGTAAAGTGTACAACCGGGGCTCTAGCGACTATTTTGGGGATGTGTTATTCCGGGGCGACCGCATGTACACATCAGGCCGTTCCACTTTTAACAGTCTTGCAGGTGACATGCGCATATCCCTCTACAGTTTCGACTTTGACGGCAACGTCCAATGGTCGCGTTTCTACTTGCACCCACAAGGAGCTACAGCGCGGCAGTACGGGGAAAGCATAAAAGCAGTAGCAGACGGCCTAGTGACGACCTACTATGGCCCGGTGGGGACAACCAACTTGACACAATCGGTCAGTGGGCTGATCAAGGCCGGCTTCGATGGCGTACCGATGTGGAGCAAGGAGTATCAACTAGCCGGTTTTGAATTTTGGCGGCTTTACGATATGCTGCAGACAGCGGATGGCTTTTTGCTGTATGGCTACGGCGGCTCGGGCGCGGCACGCGAGCTGATACTGATCCGTACAGATTTGGAAGGCAACGTCATTTGGGCAAATGCCTACAGTGGCGGTGGCTTGCAGGAAGCAGCCCGCTTTGGAGGGCCGAGGGTCACGGAAGTGGGAGGGTACTACTACCTTATCGGTCAAGAGACGGTGAGCGAGCAAGGGTTGTTGCTGAAGGTACGCGCCGACAATGGCCAATTTAACAATCCGAATGTATGCCTATTCCAACAGCCCTTGGAGGTCAATACCATTACCGACAACAACCCGTTCCACGAAGCCTTCGCTTTACAAGAAGTCGACCCAAATATCTCCGCCGGCCAGCCATTGGCCAGTAGTGCTTTGCCTGTGGACTGGCCCTCCAATGCCCTGTGCGCGGTGCCGCAGTGCGGGGAGAACACCATAGACTGCGACACGACTTACGTCAAGCAGTACGGCGACCCGGCGCAGGACGAAGGGGCGATTGCTATTGCCCAGTCTCCCGATGGATTTTTGTACATCGGGGGGTACAGCGGCGGGGCGGTTGCGCTGTCCAAATCCGACAAAGCGGGTAATCTACAGTGGCGGCGCACGCTCGATCTAAGCAGCACTAATGACCAAGTCCGCGCCTTGCGGTTTGGTTCGGACGGTATGCTGTACGGTACGGCGCTCGGTATTGACCCCTTCGACGCGGATACCCGTATTGGTTTCGTTTTCAAATACGACCCTATGACGGACGAGCTGCTCTGGTCTACCCGCTTGTTTGACCGTTGCCTGCCTAAATACCTGACCTTCAAGCCGACGAACGGCAACCCGGTGATAGGCGGCTCGGTAAAACAAGGCAATCTGACGTACGCCTTGCTGGCAGAGGTGGATGCGGCTTCCGGTGCTTTGCTTTGGGACAGAAAGCTGGAACGCGGGCGCAGCGCGGGCTACAACGCCTTGGCTTTTGCCAATAACACGCTTTACGCCGTGGGCCGCTACGAATTTGAAGCCGGGCTGGACAAAATGCGCGTCACCACCGCCGCTTTCGATTTTGATGGCAATGACTTGTGGCAGCAACAATACCTCTACCCGCCCTCCGCTGTAGCCCGGCAGTACGCGCACGATATGGCGACAGCCCCCGATGGGCTAGTCGTCTCCTTCAATGGCTCCGAAGGCAATACCGACTTTCTCAACACCGGCCGCTGCGGCTTGTACAAAACCGACTACGAAGGCAACCTGCTTTGGGCGAAAGCCTACGAATTGCCTGCCTACGATGCTGTGCTCGCCGGCAATAGCTTGACCCGCGTTTCCGATGGCTACCTGCTAAACGGCCTGGGGGTCAACGGCAGCAACGATATTGTGCTCATCAAAACTGACTTTGACGGGAACGCGCTATGGGCCAAAGCCTATGGCCGGCCGGTTTCATCGGAAGTCTCCCTGCCCACAGGGACAGGGGTGCGCCTGCTTGCCGATGGGGATGACCTCTACTTTGTGGCCGTTTACGAAAGTGGCGGCGAGGCGCTGCTCTTCCGGACGGATTGGGAAGGCAATGTTTTAAACGGGGATTGCGACTTCGTTTCCCCGGTCGAAGTGGAAACCGAATTGCTCATCAACCCCCATCAGGGCGAGGCTACGCACACCGAGGTTGACCTGCCGTTCAATCCCATCACCGAAGTGCCGACCGTTGTGGAGGGGGATACGAGTTCATTTTTCATCTGTGCGCCCCGGGACTGCACCCCGCCTTGTTTGCTAGACTTCACGGTGGAGGTCGATACCGCCTTTTGCACCGGCGGGCAACTGCAAACCCAGCTGTTGATTTGCAACTTGGATACGGCAACCTTCAGCGGCACCCTGCCGCTCATCCTCTACGACGGCAACCCGACGGAAGTGAGCGCCACAGCAATAGATACGATAGCCGTCTCGGTGAACGAGATAGCGGATGGGGGCTGCGACAGCCTCAGCTTGCTGCTTCCCCTGCCCAACGGCACACTCTACTTTGCAATCAATGATTCCGCGGCGGCCAGCCCGCCCTTTGACCCCAGCCTGGCGCTGGCCCGCTTTCCCGAGGAGTGCGATTATCTCAATAACCTCGACAGCCTGAGCTTCACGCCGCCCTCGCCAGCGGTGGACCTCGGGGAGGACTTTGAGGTATGTGAAAACAGCGCTATCCCCTTGGATGCCGGGCCGGGCTTTGACCGCTACCTATGGTCGGACGGCAGCACCGAGCAAACCCTGACCGCCTTCGAGCCCGGCACCTACTGGGTGGAAGTGGAAAACGCCTGCGGCTTGACGGCCAGTGATACCATTACCGTTACCATGACCGATCCGGTGGTTATTGATGTTGACCCGGCGGTCGCTTTTATTTGCCCCGAAGACACGGCGGATATTGCGTTGTCGGTGGCCGATGGGTACGATGTACAGTGGCTGCCCACCGCAGGCTTGAGCTGCAGCGACTGCGCCGAGGTGAAAGCCACACCCGATGAAAGCACCGTATACACCGTGACCGCCACAACGCCCGAGGGCTGCGTAAGCGCCGACAGCGTGCTGGTGAATGTCATCCCCTGCGAGCAAGTCATCGATACCTCCACCTGTGCCAACGACAGTATATCAATCTTGGGCAAAAACTTCTTCCCCGGCGTACCTGACACGGTGAGCCTGGGCAATGATTCCATACTGCTCGTCAATGTAGAGCCGGAGGACACCGTGCTGCTGTTTCGCGATACCCTGGTCTGCTTTGGCGACAGCGTGGTGTTCGACGGGGTCACCTTGTCCGGCGGGGAAGAAGAGGCCTTTGTGTATACTTTGCCCAATGGTTGCGATTCGACCATCGTGTTAGCCGTAATGGAGCGCCCACGGATAACGGACACCACGGCCGTCAGCATCTGTCAGGGCGATACGGCTGTCCTCTTTGGCACGGCGCGCACTACGGCGGGCTTGTACGAAGCGCCATTTACGGCGGCCTCGGGCTGTGACTCTACCCATTACATCCAACTTACGGTCTTGGATACGCCAAGTGTAGATATACCCGTCTCCTTGCTTTCTTGCGAGACGGGTAGCGGCAGCTTGTTAGCGACGAGTGCAGGCGGTTCGCCTCCTTATGCCTACGCCTGGAGCAACGGCGCTGTGGGGGTGGAAAACGAAGGGCTGCCACCCGGTACTTACACGGTGACCGTGACTGATTCCCAAGCTTGCAGCACGGAAGGCACAGGGCTAGTTTTGGATTCGCTGCCCGTGTTGGAGCTGCAGGTCGATACCGACTCCGCCAGTTGCTTTGACACTGCCGATGGCACCCTAATTGCAGGGGCGGCCAGCGGAGGCACCCCGCCCTATCAGTATAGCCTGGACGGGGCC
>JAAAOU010000149.1 GCA_009908745.1 Bacteroidota bacterium | reverse complement strand
TCATCGCCAATTCATTGCCCCGGTAACGCCGCATGGCTTTGCGTGGGAGCTGCCGCAGGCTCACCGCTTCGCCTTCGGTAGGGTAGTACGTCACTTCGCCGCCCAGTACCTTGCCCGGGGAGGGGATGAGCCGCATAATGGACAGGGAGGTCACCGATTTGCCCGAGCCCGATTCGCCCACGATGCCTACGGTTTCCCCCCGGTGGAGCTGGAAACTCACGTCGTCTACGGCCTTCACTTCCGATTCGTCGGTGAAGAAGGAGGTGCGCAGATGTTTGACATCGAGTAGTAATGATTTGCTCATGGGTTCGTTCTTGCGTATTAGGGGGGCTGTAAAAGTAGCAAAATCGGCTTGTTATGCCTAGCGAAAGCCGCTCAAACGGGAGTATTCGTCAGGCACTGGGCCACAATCTCTGCATTTGTCGCACACATTATACCCGATAAGTATACACCTTTTTCATTTTTTATTAACTTTGTTTGGCAAGCACCCATAAGACGACCAGCACGCCCTACCCGCAGGCTCTTCAAAAGGCGGGTTTAAAAAAACCATCTATCTTACTTCCTCCTCTAAGGGCTGTTTATTATACCGCCGTGCCAGCTTAGTTGGCAGAGGAAAAGTTTGCCCTTACCGCAGATCATAATCGCAGTAACCACTGAAAAACATATTCATGAGCAGTTCTACTCGTGCCGCACTACTGTGTGCTTTCGTTTTTGGATTCTGGGCGCCTTGGGCTTCTGCCCAAACGTATACGCCCGATAGCGACGTAACCATTAATACCTGCGCCGGGGTATTCCAGGATAGTGGGGGGGCAGACGGCGATTTCTCCCCCGGGGAAAGCTACGAAGTGACCATTTGCCCGGATGCTTCCGGCGGTTCGCATATCAAAATCGTGTTCTCGGATTTTGACTTTGGCGAAACCGGCTCGTTTTGTTACTACGATGGCGATGACAGTACCGCCCCGCTAATGGGCTGCGCGGAAACCTTTACCGAGTCTTCTTTCATCGTACAGGCTACAGCGGACAATCCTACCGGCTGCCTGACTTTCGTGTTCGAGGCCGGTAATGGGGTAGTCGGCGAGGGGTGGGTCGGCAACATCACTTGCCAAATGGGCTGCCAGAACATCTTTGCCGAGTTAGAGGGCACCAATTTCCCCATCTCTCCCCCCGATACGGGCTACATCGATATTTGCCCGGGTGACCGCGTGGAGTTTCAGGGGCGCGGCCTCTATCCGCAGAATAACGTCGCTTACGCGCAATCGGACCTGACCTCTACCTTTGAATGGGACTTTGGCGACGGCATCACCGCTGTGGGGCAAAACGTCAGCCATATTTACGAAGAGCCGGGTGGGTACAACGTGCAACTGACAATCACCGACACGGAGGGCTGTACCAATATTAATTTCTTGGACCAGCGGGTGCGGGTAGCGACCAAGCCGGACTTTTCGTTGTTGAGCCCCCTGCCTACCCCCATCTGCGTAGGCGATACGCTGGATTTGTCGGCCAGCCTTATGGGCGATAGCATGGGCACCAACATCGGTCTATCCTCTACCAGCGGGCAATTTTCCACCTCTGTGGCGCTGGCCGACTCGTTGGCTCTGCCGGATGGAGACGGGGTTTCCTATTCTACCAGCTTGAGTGTCTCCAACTTTCAGCCGGGGCAGGTCCTTAACGACATCGACGATTTGCTTAGTATCTGCGTGGTCATGGAGCACTCTTGGATGCATGATCTACAGATTGAATTAGAATGCCCCGATGGCACGAGCGTGGTCTTGCAGGACCAGCAGCAGATCGGCAACGAGGTCTTTCTGGGAGAGCCGATCGACGGCGATGGCTTTGGCGGCGCGCCACCGGCGCAGGGCGTAGGCTATGAATACTGCTGGACGCCTAATTCCAATAACGGGACTTGGACGGAATTTTCGCAAATCGACGACGACGGCACCCTAGCCGATTATACCTTGCCGCCGCAGGATTATGAATCCTTTGAACCGCTGGATAATTTCGTGGGTTGCCCCATGAACGGCGAGTGGACCATTACCGTCACGGACCTCTGGCAGAGCGACAACGGCTGGATATTTGAGTGGGGGATCAATTTCGCTCCCGAGCTTTACCCCAATCAAGAATTCTATGACCCCGGCATCGCTGACTATTTTTGGGAAGGCAACAGCACGATTTTTGACTATCAGGGCGACTCTACACAGGTGCGGGCGGCTCCCGGTTACGCGGGGAATTTGAGTTACCGCCTAGTCTCTCAGGATGACTTCGGCTGCTCGTTTGATACGGTGCTGGCCCTGCAGGTGCTGCCCTTTTCCCATCCCGATTGTTACGATTGCGTAGAGAATATCGCGCCCATTTCTGACACGTTGGTCTGCGAAGGCGAATCGGTGCAGTTTGACGTCGGCAACACGCAAGCGGCCACTGCAGAGGCACCCTTTGTCTCTGAGCCCCGAGCTTATTTCGAATCGGTAGACTACCCGCCGAGCAACCCTTTCTTCAGCACCATAGGCGTAAACAGCGTCAACCCGCTTGTGCTTGATGACCCGCTTACGCAAATTGAGTCGGTCTGCGTCAATATCGAAACGACTTGGAACAGCGACCTGGACTTGCGCCTGATTGCGCCGGACGGGCAGGAACTGCTGCTGAGCAACGGCAATGGCGGCGGCTCGGACAACTACACCAACACCTGCTTTACGCCAGATGCTGTTACCCCCATTACCGCTGGCACAGGGCCGTTTACCGGTGATTTCCAACCCGAAGGCGACTGGAATGCCTTGACGGGT
Source organism: Bacteroidota bacterium (assembly GCA_009908745.1). Lineage (GTDB taxonomy): Bacteria > Bacteroidota > Bacteroidia > Chitinophagales > Saprospiraceae > Phaeodactylibacter. The sequence continues at coordinate 5,294 of JAAAOU010000149.1, read as the reverse complement.
ACGGTGATCAATGGCAATTGGCGACTGCGGGCGACGGATGCTTTTGGAACGCCCAATGACGAAGGCGAATTCATATCCTGGTCCATCACTTTTGCCTCTGAAAACGAGATTACTTACAGTTGGCAGGGCAACGGCCTGAGCTGCACGGATTGTCCGGACCCGCTGGCCAGCCCCGCTCTGACTACACAGTATATTTTGACTTCCAACGACAGTTACGGTTGTTCTTTTCAAGATACCGCGCAGGTAGGCGTCGTCAACGACATTCCCGCACCGGTAGTCAGCTGCCTGAGCAATGAGACCGGCGTGTTCTTTGACTGGGATGCTATCGGCACCTTCGATCAGTACGAAGTGAACGTGATTGTCAATGGCGTGCCCAACGGCTGGCAAGGCCCGGTGGATGGGACCGACTATACGGTGACAGGGCTGGACTCTGGCGACGAGGTAGCGTTGCAAGTCCGGGTATTTACAGACGGCGCGCAACTCAATTGCGATATCGCGGTGGGCAGCTCCACTTGTTTGTATACTAATTGCGAATTGGAGCTGGTACAAAATGAATTGACCAACATCAGCTGTTTTGGGGCGGCGGATGGCCGGATAGAATTCACTGCGGCTATGGGGGCACCCCCCTATAATTTCAGCCTGAACGGCAGCACGCCTAAAGACAACGGCATTTATGACAATCTGGACGCCGGCGCATATACCCTCGTCGTCACCGATGAAGAAGCCTGTGCGGACAGCGTGAGCTTTGATATCACCGAGCCAGACAGCCTGATACTCAACCTGCAGACGGATGCTGTAATTGGCTGCAACGGCGAGGCGGAAGGTGTCATCAGCAGCGTAGTCAACGGCGGCAACGGGGGCTTTACTTACGCTTGGAGCGATGCGGCCATTGGAGACAACCCGGTAGCGGAGAACTTGGGAGCCGGCACTTACAGCCTGACCGTTACCGACAGCGAGGGCTGCCAAGCTTTTGACAGTATCACCCTCAACGAACCAGATTCACTAACGGCCAGCTTGCAAACTTCTCCGCTGAGTTGTGCCGGCCTGGCCGACGGCACGATAGAAGGAGTCGTCAATGGCGGCACTCCTCCTTACAGCTATGCATGGACAAACGGGCAAACGGGCACCACCGCCAGCAACCTGTCGGCGGGTGAATATTGCCTGACGGTTACCGATGCCAATGGTTGTGCGGTGGAAGTTTGCGCGGAACTGCAGGAGCCGGTGTCTATTCTGCTCGACTCCATCGCGGTGCAGGCCGTCCGCTGTAACGGGGAAGCTAACGGCGCACTTACCATTTTTGCCTCCGGAGGCAATGGGGACTTCACCTATCAATGGAATGACGCTTTGCAACAGACCGGGGCACAAGCGACTATGCTCAGCGCCCAAAGCTATTCGGTAACCGTTACCGACGAGAGCGGGTGTACTTTAGTTGAAACCGCCACCGTACCCGAACCCGAATTACTATCGGTCACTTTCGAGCCCCAAGATGTCAACTGCACCGGCGGTAGCGACGGCCAAGCACTTGCGCTACCTAGTGGCGGAACTGCCCCCTACACCTACAATTGGGGCAATGGACAGTCTAGTGCGCAAGCCGGCAGCTTGTCGGCTGGCGAATACGAGCTTACCCTTACAGACGCCAATGGTTGTACGCTGGAAAGTAGCGTGCAGATCGGCGAGCCGGCTGAGCCCGTGAGCCTGCTGCTTACGCAAACCGAGCAAGGCTGTTTTGGGGCAAGCGACAATCAGGTGCAGGCACAAGCGAGCGGGGGCGTAGGCGGCTTTTCCTACAATTGGTCGGACGGGCAAACGAATGCGCTGGGCATCGGCCTAGATACCATTGCATATACCGTTACGGCTACTGATGCCAACGGCTGTACTGCCACAGCGGCTATTGAGCCCGAAGACTTGGAAGAAATCACTTTCTTGATCATCGCCAATCCACCCTCTTGCAACGGCTTTGATGACGGCCGCTTGGGCATCAACCAGATAGCCGGCGGCAATGGGCAAGTATTTGAGGATTACACCATAAACTGGAGCACCGGCGATAACGGCCCTACCGCTGATGCATTGCCGGGCGGGGAGACTTACTCCGTCACCGTGACCGATGGGCAGGGCTGTAGCCGGGTGCGCGAACGTAGCTTGCCCAATCCGGAACCGATCGATATCAGCTTGGCGGCCGACTCGGTGCGCTGCTTTGGCAACAGCGACGGCCAGGCTGCGGTGGCCGAAGTCGATGGGGTATTCCCACCTTTCAACTACGCCTGGGACAATGGCGAGACAGGGGATACTATTACCGGACTGACCGCCGGCGCTTATACGGTTACAGTTACAGATGCCAATGATTGTACTGCAACCGCTAGTGTGGAAGTCAGCCAGCCAGCTGCACTGAATGCGCTGCTGGAGGTAACCGATAACAGCTGCTTCGGAGAAGAAGGTGGCATGATCGCTGCTAGTCCGTCGGGCGGTACGCCAGGCTACCGCTATAGCTGGTCCAACGGCGGCAGCAGCCAGGAAATCAACAAGCTGGAGGCAGGCGGATATGGATTGACCCTGACCGATGCCAATGGCTGTGAGGAGGTGTTGGAGGCTACGGTCGAAGAACCCATGCCGATTTTGGTTTCACTCCGTAGCGAAGACCCGACTTGTACGGGGGACGCTGACGGCCGGATAGAAGTACAGGCCGAAGGGGGGGCACCGCCTTTTCGGTACAGCCTGGACAATGATTTATTCACAGCTAACAGCACGCTGATCGCCCTATCGGCTGATACTTATCGGGTATACGTTCGCGATAATAACGGCTGTCTGGTGTCAGAAACCATAACGCTCAACGACCCGCCACCTTTCACCGTCGATGCAGGGGAGGAGCGCTATACCATCGTGCTGGGCGACAGCATCGCTTTGGAAGCTGCCGTAGAGAATGCCGTCGGGCAAGTGGACTTCCTTTGGCAAGCGCCTTACGAGGGGACTTTGAGCTGCCTAAACTGCCCACTTACGGTAGCACAGCCGGAGTATTCCATCCTGTACAAGTTATTTGCCGAAGATGAGCGGGGCTGCCGCGCCAGCGATATGGTGCGGGTCATCGTGGACAAGCCGCGCGTGGTGGAAGTGCCCACGGGCTTTACACCCAACGGCGACGGTACGAACGACCGGCTGCTGGTACACGGCCAGTCCCCTACGGTTGTCAATCGCTTTCAGGTATTCGACCGCTGGGGCGAATTGCTATACCAGGCCCGCGACTTTGAGGTCAATGACCCGGATGTCGGCTGGGATGGTATCTACCGCGGCCAGCCGGTGGACCCGGGCGTGTATATCTGGTATTTGGAAGTGACGTACCGGGATGGGCAGCAAGCGGCTTTTCAAGGGCAGACGACTTTGATTCGGTAAGTGGGAAATTGGAAGTTGGAATTCGGAAGTGGGAAGTTTTCCGATCTCCCATTTCCCACTTCCGATTTCGAACTTCCGACCTCCGACTTCCCACTTAAATTAAAGCACACGTGCTGCACAGCGGCACACAAACCATAAACTATGCGTTTCATTTTTACCTTTTTTGTACTGCTTTTCACCCTTTTGAGCGTGCGTTCCGTGCAGGCGCAGGACCCACGGCTATCGCAGTTTTATGCGGCGCCTCTGCAGATGAACCCGGCGATGATCGGCCTTTTCGAGGGCCGTTACCGATTTGTGGCGAACTACCGCGAGTTGTACCCGGCCATTCTTGACAATAACCCCTACCGTACCTTGGCGGCTAGTTTTGACATGCGGTTTCGGATGCAGAATGACGACTATATTGGGTTGGGGGTGAGTGCCCTGCGCGACGAGGTAGGGCAAGCCAACTTCAACCGTACGAATGCTAATGTAGGTTTGTCGTTCCTCAAACAACTTGGCGGGTCCCGATACCGGCCGTACACGCAGTATTTGGTGGCAGGGGCACAGCTTGGCTTTGGCCAGCACGGGCTGAACTGGCAGCGCCTATGGTTCAGTGAGCAGTTTGATTCCGGCTCGGGGACTATTGATTTCAGTGCGCCTAATGGGGAGGACTTTAACGGGCAACTGAGCACCGACCCTTATTTGGATTTCAATGCAGGCTTGCTGTGGTATATCCTTTTCGAAGACAATTTGAGTATGTACTTCGGGGGCTCCATACACCACCTCAATAGCCCCAGCATCACCTTTTTGGAAACCGGGGATGCCAGCTTGGATATGCGCTGGGTGGGGCAAGCGGGCGGCGAGTTCCCGCTGACGCAAGGGCTGAGCTTCCTGCCTGCTGCAGCGGTAATGGGGCAGGGGGAGCACCTGAGTATCACGGCCGGGGGCAATTTCCGCTATTCGAACCGCGACTGGCGGGAGGTGGCCATACGCGCTGGTGCCTGGGTGCATGTGGCGAACCAACTGGAGCAGGGCATGGGCATGGACGCTTTCGTCGTGACTACCTTCTTGGAGATGGAACGCTGGAATATCGGTTTGAGCTACGATGTGACGACTTCCGTACTGGCGCGGGCCAACAACTCACGCGGCGCCTTTGAAGTCAGCTTTATTTACACCCAACCTGCCCAGTGGCGGACAAACGTAAAGTGCCCGAATTTCTAATGCAGGACGACCGGCAGCTAGGTTTCCGCGATGAACGGCCGGAAGCGCTAGAAAAATATTTGGAGGAAATACAATCTAACCGCCACCCACTAAGTTTATTGGCAGCCGGGGTGGATGACGTCCGCAATATCGGCGCGCTCTTCCGCCTGGCCGACGCCGCCCGGCTGGACAGGCTTTACTTCTTGGACTGGCCAGCGCATCTGAATGAGAAAAAGCTAAAGCGCGTGTCACGTTCTACGGTACGATACGTACCCTACGAGCGATTGGACTTACAGGGGGTTCAGCAATTGGCAACGGAGCGTTCGCTCATTGGCTTGGAAATTACAGACCAAAGCATTCCTTACACGGCCTTTACGCCTGAAAAGAATATGGTGCTGGTCGTAGGGCATGAAGCACACGGTATCCTTCCGCAGGTGCTCTCGCTGTGCACGGCTTGTATCCATCTGCCGATGTACGGCGTGAATACGTCTATGAATGTGGCGATGGCGGCGGGTATTGCCGTGTATGGGTTGCTGGATCGGATGTGAAGGGGGGGAGCCCCTGACGAAGCAAAACTTATTAGGGCCCTGTAGAGATGAAGCGCTGCTTGTCAGGATTCTATAGACATAAAGGCACACGAATGTAAGCGGTCCGTGTACGGGTTTTGGCATGGCCAAGACGGTCTTCGTGCCCCTTCGCGTCCTTGGTGGCGATTTCCACGCAGCGCTTGC
>JAAAOU010000113.1 GCA_009908745.1 Bacteroidota bacterium | reverse complement strand
TCGTCGGGTGAAAAGTCGGAAGTGGGAAGTGGGAAGTCGGAAGTGGGAGGTGGGAAGGGGGAAGGGTTGAAAGGTTAGGAAAGTTGAAGGGTTGAACGGTTTACCCGGAAGGCGGATGATCAAAGGAGTCCTTTGGGGTTGGCTAAACGGCAGGCAACAAGATATTGCGATAAGCAGTGCAGTCATTTTCATATCCATCAGTCATTTTGGTGGGTCAAACGGCACTGACGCGTTCCAAAGCCATGATCAGCGCAATGCCGAACGCCCCGCCGGAAACGAAGAGGTTCCAAGAGCGCTGCCGGATGCGCAGTAGGTTCAGTGCTAGGAAGGACAACAGTAGTATAACCGCTACGATCAGCAATTGGCCGAGTTCTACGCCGACATTGAAGGCAAACAGCTGCTGTACGAGCTGGTCTTCTTGGCCGGGCAGCAGGCTGGACCGCAGGAAATTGGAGAACCCCATGCCGTGGATCAAGCCAAATAGTAAAGCAAACACATAATTGAGCCGCATCCGCTGGCCGAAGGTCGGCAGCTGCCGTTCTTGCTTGTGCACTACCACATTATACAGCGCTGTACCCATAATCGTCACGGGGATAAGGAACTCAATCCAAGCCGTGTTGACGGGAATGATGCCTAACACGGCCAGGGCCAGCGTGAGGGAATGCCCGATGGTGAAAGCCGTAGCTAGCAGTACCACGCGCTTCCACTCCCGCAGTTGGTAGATGGCGCAGAGGGCGACGAGGAAGAGGATGTGGTCGTAGGCAGCAAGGTCGGCGATGTGGTACAAACCGAGTTGCAGGTAGGATTGAAAAGTAGAGACCATTATTTTTCGGCGAAAATACCCAACTTTTTAGATTTATTGCCGTACAAAAAATAGGATTTGTAGTCGGTCTGCTTATGCCTTAAGTAGATTTAAACTTCAGTTAATACTAGCTGGCTGCCAATATGTTCGAAAATAACTATATTTGAGCTTATTCATACCTCCCCTGAAAGAGAGTGCCCAAATCCTCCCCCACCCCCCGATTTGGAATAATGAGAGGCCGTTCACATAACCACTTAAAATACTCTTTTAGCTTGTGATTTTTGATTTTGTAGCATCAAGCAATATGAAAGAGTATTCATTAGTGACTTGTAAACATTGAACCTAATTATACCACAACTTTTAAACATTTATGATTATGATCACAAGACCTGTACTCAGGCAATGCCTTTTAATGATATTGGGGGGATTTTTGCTCTCCACCTATAATGTTACTGGGCAGACCACACTACTTCAGGAAACATTTGAAACGGATGGTAATGGAACTCGTTACACGACTTCAATACCAGAATTTTCAGATAGTTTTGGAGATTTCTTTATCCGTACGGACGGAAGTAACATCGGTAGTTTCTACAATGTATCTGGTGCAGTAGGCAGCTACTATTTTGCTGCTATGGATATTGATGCCGAAGGAGCTGATTTGCCCGTTTCACTGACGATCTCCAATATTGACATTAATGGGTTTAACAACCTGAGCTTCTCTGGTTTCTTTGCTGAAGATGACGATGGCTCCAATGAGGATTGGGATCTATCGGACTATGTACATATTTTTTATTCTATTGACGGCGGTGCGGAGCAAAACCTGCTCTGGTTTGAGAGTATTCCTGATGGAAGTCCTTTTAATTCCGTGCCAGCTCAGGACACTGACTTTGATGGTGATGGTGATGGAGACATTCTTACTGATGAGTTTCAACAGTTCTCAGCTGCTATTGCCGGAACTGGCTCTTCTCTGACCATTCGCATTGAATTTGACCTAGATTCTGGTGATGAAGATATTGCGCTGGATGAACTCGTAGTGACTGGCGATGCGGCACCCACAGGCGGCCCTGAATGCGCTGACGCAGCCTGGATCAACGAATTTCACTATGATAACGCGGGAGGCGATGTTGGCGAATTTGTAGAAGTAGTACTTGCTCCGGGGCTTACCCCTGCCGACTACGACCTTGTTTTTTACAACGGGTCGAACGGAAGTGAATATCGTACTGAGAATTTAGGCAGTGCAACTGCAACTACAGATGCTACCAGCGGCTTTCAAATTCTACTGGTCAACTTACCATCAAATGGCATTCAAAACGGTTCACCAGACGGTATTGCGTTGGTAAATACAGGTACTGTTGTTGAGTTCATCAGCTACGAAGGTACTTTAACAGCTACTGATGGCCCTGCCAATGGTATGACGAGCACCGATATTGGTGTAAGTGAGACTAGCAGCACACCTATTGGGCAGAGCCTTCAAAAAACGGGTACGGGTAATGTAAGTAGTGATTTTACTTTCCAAAGCCCAATGACCGAAACACCTGGTGCACTGAATACGAGCCAAACAATAAATACTTGTGGCTCCGCTCCTACCTGCTCTATCAACAACGTAACGATCACCAACCTGGCATGCGGCGACGCCCCCAATGACGACGATGCGTTTTTCGACATCTCTTTCGATGTGTCAGGCGGCAGTGGTACGCAGTACAACATCCTCAACCCCGATAACAGTACAGCTTACTCCGTCATCACCAGCGGCACAACAGATGGCACGGTAGTGGGTTCTGGCAACGCCAGCGCTGCCGCGACAGAAGGTAGCATGGCGCAGGTTATCGTGGTGGATGCTGACAACGCAGGCTGTATGTCGAACCCCGTTACGATCAACGTGCCGGTGTGCCCCGACCCCTGCCCTTCTACTGCGGAAGTATTCATCAGCGAATTCCACTATGATAATGCTGGTTCCGATGTAAATGAATTTGTAGAAGTAGCTGTTGCGGACAGCTACACCGGAGCCCTGTCTGACCTTTCGGTTGTCCTTTACAACGGAAGCAATGGCACTTCCTACGACACCAAAACGCTTGACCAATTTACGCCCGGCGCTACCGCAGGCGGAGTGACTTACTACTCCTTCACCTACCCCACCAATGGTATTCAGAACGGCGGCCCGGATGGTATTGCGCTTGCTTGTGGCGGTGCGGCTTTCCAGTTCATAAGTTACGAAGGTACATTCACGGCTTCCAACGGCCCAGCTGCAGGCATGAGCAGCACCGACATCGGAATCAATGAGCCTGGCTCCACTGCAGTAGGTTCTTCTTTGGAATTTTTTAATTGGGCCTGGGTACTGGTGTGCCAAAACACTAAAGGCAGCCAAAACCAAGGCATTACCGAGTGCTGCGACCTTGAGATCGTAAGCGTCGATGCAACGACGGCTTGCCCCGGAGAAGGAGGCGACATAACGATCAATGCCAGCTGCACAAGCTGCGACGGCATTCTGTATTCCATCGACGGCGGAGCCACCTTCCAAGCTTCCAATACCTTCACAGACCAGCCCATTAGCACTTACCAAATAGTAGTACAGGATGCGGCAGACAGCTCGTGTGAAGACATGACGTTCTCCATGGTTTCCGGCCCCGACGGGTCCGTACCGGCTCCGTGGATGACTACCGATGTAGGCAGCAGCGGCACCGCCGGCAATGCTTACGCTTTTGACGAATGCAACAGCCAATTTACAGTATCTGGTGGCGGCAACAACGCTTTCCCCGGCACCGATGCTGATGCGGTAGCTTTCATCAATCAGGAACTCTGCGGGAATGGGGCGATCACGGCCAAGATGGAAAGCGTAACGCCCAACGGCTACGGCGGCTTGATGATGCGCGAGACGAACTCGGCTTCGGCAAAACAAGCGTCTATCTTCTCCAACCTGAGTAACGTACTGCGCCACGAAGCCCGTTACACGACCGGCGGCAATAAAGTAGCTCAGTCGCACTACCGCCCGTTCCCAATCTGGCTGAAGCTGGTCCGCCAGGGCGACTGGTTCTTTGCCTACTACTCCACTACCGGTGCTAACTTCCAGTACATCCACGCCGTGTATGTACCGATGAATTCCTGCATTCAGGTCGGCCTGGCCAGCTTCAGTTATCTGCCTGGCCAGCAGTGTGAAGCCGTGTTTAGCAATGTTTCCGTCGCCTCGTCGGCTACGGCTTTCCAAGTCAGTGCAGATACGGGGAAACCAGCCAGTACGCAGTCCGCAGCCAGCCCAGCGGTCCGTGATGTACAGGCGCCTAGCAACAACACACTAGGCCAGTTCAGTGTCTTCCCGAACCCGGTGTCGAACGAGCTGAACGTCAGCTTTGAAGAGGCCACGGCCAAAGAGGCTACGATCCGCATCCTGAGCATGGACGGCCGCAGCATCTACGAAAACGTGCACGGCATACAGGGGGCAACCGTGAACCTCCCACTGAGCCAACTGAATATGACCGAAGGCATGTATCTGCTGCAAGTCGCCACAGGCGAGGAAGTACGGACAGAACGCTTTATAAAAGCAAGCCGTTAAACGACGATCATCAGCTAGCGGGCATTCTCCGGAATGCCCGCGCCTGCTGAACGCCTGGCATTAAAAACAAGAAAGCCGCCCGGACCATCATGGTGCGGGCGGCTTTTCTTATGTTGCCAATGGCAGTGCTGCTTTGCGGCAGCAGCTCATCTAGTAGCGGTAGTACTCAGGCTTGAATGGCCCTTCTACCTCGACGCCAATGTATTCGGCCTGATCGGGGCGCAGGGTCTCCAGCTCGGCACCGATTTTTTCGAGGTGCAGGCGGGCAACCTCTTCGTCCAGGTGCTTGGGCAGCATGTATACTTTGTTCTCGTATTGATCGGTATTGTTCCACAATTCGATCTGTGCCAACACTTGGTTGGTGAAAGAGTTGGACATGACGAAAGACGGGTGGCCAGTAGCGCAACCCAGGTTCACCAAGCGGCCCTCTGCCAGCAGGATGATATCCTTGCCGTCGATGGTGTACTTGTCGACCTGCGGCTTGATCTCCGTCTTAGTATGGCCAAACTCGCGATTCAGGAAAGCAACGTCGATCTCGTTGTCAAAGTGGCCAATGTTACAGACAATGACCTTATCCTTCATGGCGCGGAAGTGCTTCTCGCTGATAATGTCTTTGTTGCCGGTAGCCGTCACCACGATGTCCACGCGGTCCAGTACGTTCTCGATGCGCTTCACTTCGAAGCCGTCCATAGCGGCCTGCAGGGCACAGATGGGGTCAATTTCCGTAACGATAACCCGGCAGCCGGCACCCCGCAGAGAAGCGGCAGTACCTTTACCCACGTCACCGTAACCTGCCACGACGGCAACCTTGCCGGCCATCATGACGTCCGTTGCCCGGCGGATAGCGTCCACTGCGGATTCTTTGCAGCCATACTTGTTATCGAACTTCGACTTCGTCACCGAGTCATTGACATTGATGGCGGGCATGGGCAGGGTGCCTTTCTTCATGCGCTCGTACAAGCGGTGTACGCCCGTGGTGGTCTCTTCGCTCAGCCCCTTCACGCCGTCGATCAGCTCCGGGTGCTTATCCAATACGGTATTGGTCAAATCGCCTCCGTCGTCCAGGATCATATTGAGTTGCTGGCCGTCTTCGAACGCGAACAGGGTTTGCTCAATGCACCACCAGAACTCCTCGTCGGTCTGGCCTTTCCAGGCGAAAACCGGCACGCCCGCCGCAGCGATAGCCGCCGCCGCGTGGTCCTGTGTGGAAAAAATATTGCAGGAAGACCAAGTGACATCGGCCCCCAGTTCTACCAAGGTTTCGATGAGCACGGCGGTCTGAATAGTCATGTGCAGGCATCCGGCGATGCGCGCGCCTTTCAGCGGCTTGTCCTTGCCGTACTTTTCGCGCAAAGCCATCAGGCCAGGCATCTCGGCTTCGGCCAATTCGATTTCTTTGCGGCCCCAGTCGGCCAGGTTGATGTCTTTTACTTTGTATTTCAGCTTCTCGTCTACTGATTGCATGGACATTCCAATTTTGATAGGTATAAAATAAAGGGCAAAAGTACGCTTTTTTCACGGCTTTTGCCAATAAGCAACAGGCTTTCAGGGCATTCTGTCGTAAGCGGAAGGTAAAATCTAGAGGGACAGCCACAATCCGTACCCCCCCATCCCTACAGTAAGTATAACCTGAGAGATGAGCTGCATCAACAAAAAAATCCCAAGTAAACGAAGGAAGGTCTGCCCCACGCTTTTGCCGAAAATGCGCCAGAGGGCGTAAAACCAGTACGCCAACCAGCTGAGGAGAAACAGGACGCCTACCACATTCTCTGCCCAGCTCAAAAAGGGGATCAGCACAATATACAGTGCAGTCTGCACGCAGAAAATATAGGTATTGATCACCAATTGCTCAGCCAAGTTGTAGCCTGACTTCTGGTACAGTAGGTAAGTCGCGATAGCCTGCCCGGGCAAAGATAGTGCGAAAAACAGGTTGAAGTATTTCTTCATGCCGATAATGAGGAACTGTAGTATCTGCAGCATTTCCTCCGTTAGCATTTCAGTAGGCAGGTCTTGCTTCACATCTTCCCACAGTGGTTCCCCCAGTGGCAACACCTTAAGCGAAACGAAGGTGGCCACGGCCAGTATCAGAGCGAGCAGCCCGATGGGTTTAATCATACGGCGGCGGTCTTCGTACAAGAACTCCTGCGTGGCCCGCGCTGGATGCACTAGCCATTGCCATAGGGTATAGCCTAGCCCCTTTTCCAGGTTCAGGGCTAGCATGAGCTCATTGGCGAGGTATTTCATGCTGATGCGCTGGGGGCGGGTATTGGGGTCCTGCATAGGCTCAATTCTTGTTTGGTAGCTGTAAAAATACGTTTTTGCAAGCTCCAAAACGTCCATTGCACAGAAAAAGGGCGCTCCAAAAGCGAATTCCCAACAAGCACTGTAATTCGCGAAAAACTTGACTAGTGGTTACTTTACTCCTCTTGACAGTCCAAACACTTCAAGCCATCTTCGGTCATCTCCCAGGTGCTGCCTGGATTATCGTAAATACGGGGCCGGTAATCCACTTTATCCGCCTCATCAATGAAGAACGGGTTCTCGCCCATAAAGCGGATATACTTGCCTACGGGTACCCTCAGCTCAACGTCTACTTCCTGAGCCCGCCACTTATTGCCCTGTGGCACTTTGAGGTAAGGAGGGAATACCAAGTTATCCCCAAGGCTAATCGCTTCGTAATCGGTAGCCAACGCGTACCGTTCGGCTACAGCCTGTGTAGGGCCGCGGGAAGACAGCTCCGTCTTCACTTCGAATTGCGCCCCATCGCCTTTTCGGATACGGATATCAAAGTTACGGGTAAGCAGCGCATCATCCGTCATAATCAGTTCGTTGTCGATATCGAAGTGCGCCTCCCCTTGGTAATCTGCCCCCATTTCGAGGGAGAGTGTATCACTGCGCAGGCTAGAAAGTGGCACTTGACGCTGCACGCTGGCTCCATTGTGAAATTCGCGGGCAAACATCGCCATGACGAATACAAGACTGACAATATTCAAGACCCAAAAAACCGCCAATCCATTACGCCAAGGTTTACTCATGCGGGTGCCGTAGAGCAGTCGGGTGATCAACAGCGCTACATCCATAAGCACCATTCCAATTACAATGAGCAGGTTGAAAGCACCCAGCATAAGTATACCGTTGGACGCGGGGGCGAAGTAGTCTACGTACGGCCAGAAATAAATCCCGCCGCTCACCGCCGCTACCCAGGCCGCTATGAAAGCAAACACAAATGCAATGCCGACAAAGATCAGCAGCGGCTTCCAAAGCTTTCCGAGTATATCAATGATGATGCGCAGTACTTTGCCGATAAAGGCAACAATTTCACGCAGTATGCGGCTCAACTCACTTCCGCTCCCATTTTGGCCTTTTTTTTTGCCGCCGAGCTCAGATACCTTTTGGGAAATATGCTCGACCTCTTCTTCTATAATACGGCCGATATTGGAAGCATTAATCGGCTCCCCGCGCATCGCCAGCCGGTCACTAGCTGTTTGGGCCTGCGGAACGATTGCCCATAGAATAAGGTAGGCGGGTATGCCAAAACCGCTGGTGATCGTCAGCACAATAAAAAGTAACCGGATCCACAACGGGTCGCTAATCCCTACGTAGGCAGCAATGCCCGAGCACACCCCTCCGAGCACTTCTTCTTCCGGGTCCCGGAACAGCCGCCGGCCGGTTTTGTATTGGCGCTCACCCGCTGTGGAAGCGCCCGCTGTTTCTTCTTCTATAGGCTCGGCGCCAAAATCCTCGGGCGTACCCATAATCACGATCGCGTCCTTGACGTCCGACAAAGATACGATGGTGCGCCGGCCCAGGCTTTCTTGAAACAACTCCGCCAAGCGGGCTTCTATATCTTGGGTGATCTCTTCGTACCCCTGAGACTCCCGGAAGTGCCGGTGGATGGTGTCCAAGTACCGACAAAGGTGTTCAAAGGCATCCTCATCTATCGTAAAGGGTACACCACCGAGATTGATCTGCTGTACCTTATTCATTATCGTTGATGTTTTTTGTGGAGTGATCGACCGCCTGCACCAGAGCCTGCCAGGTATCTTGAAGCTCCATGAGCAAGGTGTGGCCTGTGTCGGTAATAGAATAATACTTGCGGGGCGGCCCTTGTGTAGACTCCCGCCAGTTGTACTGTAACAACCCCTGGTCCTTCAGGCGGCTCAACAGCGGATACAGCGTGCCTTCTACCACAATTAAGTCTGAAGCTTTCAACTCCTTAATAATGTCCGAAGGATAAGCCTCTTTCTTAGCCACTATAGAAAGTACGCAAAGCTCAAGCACGCCCCGGCGCATCTGCCGGATGAGCTGCTGCCTCGTTTTATTGATGTCTTTGCCTTTCATAGGCACAAATATAAAGCAAAACCCACTACTATGCAATACATAGTACCTTATAAAACCCAGTATCTTCTATGAACGACTAGCGTTGTACGGCCAGCGGATAAGCGCCCATAGACTAACCGATGGATTCAGCCGAGGAGGTTACGCAGGCGGGATACGAGCAGGGAACTCAGCAAACCGGCTACCATAGCAGTAGTACGGAAGGGAAAGAGAGAGACCCCGTCTTCCACCATAGGGTAAGGCAGCAAAAGCGGTATCCCCAACGTCTCGTCGCCACCGCCAAAGCGAAGGACGAAGGCCACAACAAATCCAGCCACCGCTCCCGTAGCGTTAGCCTTAGGGTCGAAAAGCGCGCATACCAGCGCGGGAAACAGCAGGCAGTACACAAAGTCGCTGCACAAAAACCAAAGCTCATACACGCTTTGGATATTCAGGGCGATAAGCATAGCGGCAATACCGACGATCCAGATCACGCGCTGTATCAGCTTGCGAAGGGTTTCGGGGTCTATTTTTGGGGAGAAAAGCGGGCGGTAGACGTTCCACCCGGACATAGAGGAGGCCGAGAGAATAGAGGAGTCGGCCGAGGACATCACCGCCGCGGCTACGGCCCCTAAGCCAATGACGCCCGCCCAGCCCGGCGTGAGATAACGCACGACCCACGGCAAGGTAGAAGCCGCATCGGGCGGTGGTTCGAGGCCCATCGCCGCCCAGTCCGCCGTCTGCCCGGCTATGCCAATCAATACAGCGGGTACAGCAGCCAGCAGGCAAACGAAACCCGCTAATACCGACAGCCGCACCGCGGTATCCGCATCCTTGGAAGCCAGCACACGCTGAAAGTAGACCTGCCAGGGAATACCGCCAAATGTGAGCAGAAGCGCGTAGTCCCACCAGTTCCAATAGTAACTCCCCAGCGCTTCCCGGCTGGGCAAGAAGCTGGCTGCCGCGCCGAAGTCACTTTGGTACTGCGCCCAAGCGGCCGGCCAGCCCCCCACGGCTTGCAGCGCAAAGGGGACCGTAAGCGCCAGCCCCAACAGCAGCAGCATAAGCTGTATAAAATCCGTAAGCGCTACCGCCCACAAGCCGCCCAATGCCGTGTAGGCGATGGTAATGACCGCCGAAAGCACTATGGCGGTGTGCGTGTCCAAGCCTGCAATAGCCCCGAAGGTCGTCCCCAAGGCCGTAAGGATAGCTGCCGTCCAAAACACTTCTCCCGATAGGGCGGGCAGGAAAAACAGGGCGGCTACCCGTTTGCCGAACCGCTCTTCTAGGGGGTCCAGCAAAGTGCGGTACCGCCGCTGCCGCATCCGCCGGGCGAAGAACAAGCCGCCAAGGATAAGACTCAGGGCATATCCCCAAGGGGCCTGCACCCACACCAAGCCTGAACTGTAGGTATATTCAGCCGTGCCGTTGATGTACCCCCCGCCTACCCAAGTGGCACTCATGGTAAAAATAGCTAGCAATAACGGCAGCCTACGGCCGGCCAGCAGAAAACTGTCGCTGTCTTCCCCCCGCCGCAGCTGTGCCGCATAGGCCCCAAGGCCGAAGATGAGGGCGTAAAACACCATCATAGAAAGGTAAGCCGGCCAGCTGAGGTCGTCATCCGTGAACAACTCTAGCCCAAACCCCGTCAACAAAAGCAGCCCGATCAGCCACAGGGCGGGGCGTATCGCCATTTTCCAACTTGTTTTGTGTGCGTTTCTGCCCATAGACCGCAAAAAATAGCTATATATGTTGACAATTTAGCAGCGACTTTATGAAAACTACCTATTCTATTTCCACCCGGCTGAAGGCGTGGCTGGTGCACTGGTTTACCGCTACCGGTATCATCACTGTATTTATGGCTTTGGTGGAGGCAGGGGCAGCCGATTTTCGCGCCGCCATGCTGTGGCTGCTCGCCGCCCAATTGATTGACGGTGTAGACGGCACCTTAGCCCGGCGTTACCAAGTGGAAAAAGTGCTTCCGCAAATGAGTGGCAAGAGCATTGATTTTGTGATCGACTTTGCCGGCTACGCCATCGTGCCCGCTTTTATGATCTACAAAGCCGACTTGATGCCGGATGCCCTCTCGCTAAGTATGGCGTTCCTCATTTTGCTCACTTCGGCGATTTACTACGGCAAATCGGGTATGATTTCGGATAACCACTACTTTGTCGGTTTCCCGGTGATGTGGAACATGGTGGCCTTTTACCTGATTTTCATCTTCCCATTCCCGCCGTACGGGCACGCTGCGCTCATTACCGTGCTAGCGGCCTTGCAGTTTGTGCCCATCAAGTTTGCGTACCCGAGCCGTACGAGGCGCTGGCGGCCCGCCACCCTGCTGTTCACGGTGGTATTCGTGCTGTCGGTCACGGGTTTGCTCTGGTGGTACCCCGATTATCCGGCTATACTGTACTGGGGCACACTATTCAGTTTAGGATATTTTGCAGTATTTGCCGTCGTTGCTACCTTTGTTTACAAAGATTGACTTAAACCCTTGTTAAATATGGCTGTTAAACCAGCTAGAACAATCAACTATACGTTCCATCCCTAGCCTTTTAACCCTTGATGCACAAGATTTACTACCGAGATTAATATTTTTGACCTCTTTTGTTAACCAAAACAATTTGAATACCGTGAGAAGGATTATCGTTTTAGGAAGTATGCTGGCGTTTTTGGGGCTCACCCTCAACGTGGCAGCACAAGATTCTAGCACACAGGCGTACGAAGCCTACCAAGCCGGAAAAACCAAGGCTAGTGAAAAGCAATACAAGGAGGCCATCGCCTCTTTCCAACAGGCTATTGAAGTAGGAGACCCCGAAAAGTCCTACGACGCCAATATCATCGACGCTGCCAAGAAAGGCATGGCTGCCGCTACGCTTAACATGGGTACGCAGCTGAGAAATGATAAAGACTTCGACGGGGCCCTCAACGCCTATGTGAAAGCCTTGGAGGCCGGCCAAGAAGCCGAGAGCGAGAAAGTCGTAAAGATCGCCAAAGCCAACGGCACCCGCGTCGCTTATGTACGGGGCAATGAGCTCAAAAAAGAAGAGCAGTACGAAAAAGCCCTGGAAACCTATAACAAAGGAATTGGCCTAGACAGCAGCTACTACAAGAACTTCCTTGGCCATGCACAGTCGCTTGAGGAACTGGACCAGCCCATCAAAGCCATGAAAGGCTACCTCAAAGCCGGTGATATCTGCCGGGCCGACGAAGACGAGGAAATCGTAGCCAAAGGCGAAAAGATGTACAAAAAAGCCGCTAATATGGTAGCTGTGACTTGGTCGGACAAAGACTGGGATACGGTGGTGGAAATGGCTAACATTTTCTTGGAAAAACAGGAGTCCGCTGATGTACACTACTACCTGGGCGATGCGCTGCTGGAAAAAGGCATGGCTGACAAGGCGCTCATGCACGCTGCAAAAGCCATGGAAACAGGCGAACTCGACGAAGACACCAAAGGCAAGTACCTCATGCTGAAAGGTGGTGCCCTAGAAAAGCAAGGCAAGACCGCAGAAGCCATTGAGGCCTATAAGATGGTGAGCGGCAAATACACCGAAAGTGCTTCTTACCGCATCAAAGAGCTAGGCGGGTAAACTTATGCTCGTACTAAAAAAGCCGCTCTGGTTTACAAATTTGACCAGAGCGGCTTTTTGTTTTTCCGCCTCTCCCAACAACCATTATCTCGTTCCGCGGATAAGCTCAATGTAGCCTTTCAGCTGCTCCGGGCCAGGGGCAATACCATCCACCCGCCGTTCAAAATAGCGGCAACTGTAATAATAGGTGCCTTCTTTCAGCGGCTCTCCCCGCAGATTGGTGCCATCCCAGTTGATTTCAGGGTCGTTGGTCGTGAAGACTACTTCTCCCCAGCGGTTGAACACCCGGAATTCCACGCGCTCAATAAAACAGATGGAAAATGGCCGGAATAGCTCATTCTGCCCGTCGCCGTTGGGGGTGAAGGCATTCGGCAGGTTGTACGTCGGGCAATTGTCCACGCAGACGATATTGCTGAGCTCACTCTCGTTGTTAAAGGTATCCACCGCCGTAACCGCGTAACAGCCCGCAATACCAATTTCCGGGTTGTGGTCGTACTGTGTAACCCGCGAATCGTCAATCTCCGCAATCCGCTCAAACGACTCTCCCTCGAAGGGGGCGTAGTAAATCCGATAACGCACTACGTCATCGGTCTCCTCGCAGATATCCATTGGGTTTTGCCATTCCAGCGTATTGAAGAGCTCTTCCTCGTTTTCGCAATCTACGTCCAGATCACAGGCAGTGAATACTTCTAGCGTAGGGGGGCAAGGCGCAATATTGTCTACCGGCACGCCACATTCTTCCTGAGAGTCGTTCAGTATGGGGAAAACGACGTTGTCAATGCCGTAAGAACCTACCGACTGTACATAATAACAGTACTCCTGCATATTGATAAGGCCATCGTCGGTATAAGTAGGTTCGGTCACTGTGGCTAGAGAGTCAAATGTACCGCCGTTATTCAAGCGGTAGACCACATACTCCAGATTGTTCCACGGCACCTCTTCTTGCCAACTCAGCACATTGGCATTATCCGTGGGGGCGATGTTCAGAAAAACAGAGGAAGCGGGGTTTGTGCTGCCAAGGGGCTCACTTTCGCCATTGACATAAAAGTTGATCTTGTAGCTGTAAGCCTGCTCCGCCGTATTCAACCCCGTATCCACAAAGCAAGTATCGTTGGCTTGCGCAAAAGAAGGACTCGTGAAACGCACGCCAATTTCCGCAAAATCGCCTTCTTGTGGGGTGAGGCCTGGCGCACGGAGCACTTCGTAGGTATACGGCCCAGGATTTTGGATAGTATCTAAGTCTTCGGGCAAAGGTTTCGACCAGCAGACTTCCATTTGGCCAATGGATGCGTCCGTCGACATTACGCTCACGTTGGTAAGCAGCGGGACATCACGGCTCAGCTGCACACAGGCGGAATCGGAAGCTAGGCTCTGTACCGGATTGTAGGTCGCACTGCCCGTAGGTGTGGTGAATGCGAACTCGCCCAATACCCGGTAGCAGTAGGTCCTGCCCCGCTCCACATCGGCATCGCGGAACACATAGCGTCCATCCTCTTCGCTGTTGACAAAAGCGGTGGTAATCCGTTGGTAGCCACTGCCGTCCAAGCCCGGCGTACAGGTATCAATCGGGAAATCGGTGCTTCCTTCCCGCCGCCAGACCGAAAAGCCCCGGAAGTAGTCGATCTGTGTTGCTTCACAACGGTACGGGTTGGCCCAACTGACCTCCACCTCGTTGGAGACCGACTCCGCCTGCACATCCTGCGGGGGCGGTCCTACCACTTTAATACGTACGGTTTTCAGGGTCGCCAAGCCTGTTGAGTCACCGAAGAAGTCGTCTGTGGCTTTGAAAACGACTTGGTAGTACTGACTGGAAATCTGTTCGCAGCTCGTCTCCCAACGGAACACTTTGGTAACCGGGTCTTCTTCAAACTGATTGGTAGTCGGCTCAAAGGTCGCCGGGCTGAACGGCACCTCAAAAGGCCCTCCCCGAGCCGTAAGCCGCACCCGTTGATTCGCCTCTATCAATGGGGCGGTGGCGGTCACCTCAAGCTCCAACACTTCACCCGCTATCACGCAAACCTCATCAAACTCCGTCTCCACGATCGGCGGCAAATTCTCACACTCCTCGATCAATATCTGCATATCCCGCACAATGGAGCCAATCTCTTGCCCATTGCGGTACTCGCGGATGAGGATGGCGATATTGTACTCCCCGGCCCGCTGTGGGGCATCCCAGATGATTTCCCCGGTTTCCCGGTTGAGGGTGATTTCGTTGCCAGACCCCGCACCTATCATATCCACTTCTTCGTAGTTAGGGACAGGCGTATCTATATCCTGCAACGGCGTGATGAATTCGTAAGACAAACTGTCCTTATCCTCGTCGTAGGCATTGGGGTTGTGCACAAAGACCCGCCCTACGCAGCCAATGTCCACGGGGGGCTGCGTGATAATAGGGGAATTGTTACAGCCTTGAAACTGCGGGTTGGGAATGGTATAATGCGTTTCTAGATGGAACCGCACTTGATCTGAATTGGGGCTGTTGACATTCAATATTCCGCCGTTCCGGTTCGGGTCAGTCATAGTAATGCGGTACGTCCCCCGGGACGGATAGGTATGAACGACCACGTATTTATTGACTTTGGTATCGTTCTCAAGGCGTTCACCCTGCGGCGGGTTTCCCGGGCCGTTGATACGGGCTACCCGCTGGCAAACCGGCTCGTCATCCACCTCGTAGCCAAAGCAAATCGTCAGGGTGTCGCGGTCGGCTTGTACACTACTGGCTTTGGTGTAGGTCGTCACGGTGATTTCTACGGTCAAGCCCTCGGCACCCACGCAGTCCTCGGCAACACGGCGCACGGTGATTTCGCCAGCCCGGTTGTGAGTCGCATGCAGCAGACTGAAGCTGGAGAATACAAGTATAAGAGCAATAAATAAGCGCAGGGAGATATTTAGTTTGGACATAAGCGGTGGATTTACGATAACAGCATCAAGCTTCGGTAATATAAGCTAGTTTTTGCTTTAAATCAACAACGGCCAATCCTACCAAATAGTTTGTCTGAACCCCAGCGGGTTATCCTCATACGCCAACCTACGACCAAAAAAGGGGCACCCCTGTAGTAAGGAGCCCCCCTGTTAAACGATTTAAACCTGTTAATTCTTGACAACGTGGCAGTTGACTTCCCTAACGGGGCACATCATTAAGGTAATCGATATACTCGTCGCACGCCAAATCCGGGACTTGAATATCCGTGTAGTTAAAACGGATATCATCCCCATCGTACATGACTTCAATTTCTTCCATGAAATTATACACCGGGCTATCAACCAAAACGGTCGTATCCTGTGTAGGAACCTGCAAGTTAAAGATGCAGCGGTCAAGTGTACGGTGAGAAATCCGGAAGTCGTAGTACTTTCCACGCTCCAGCGCCTGCGTAGCGCCTTCGCCATTGCGCAACCAGCCTAAAGGCTGCCAAGTCTCGCATCCATTCTCGCGGTAGAGGATCGGAAGGGAAGGCCGGACGACCAGATCGTTGAAATCGCTAGAGCAGGTGCCTGCTACTTCTACAAACATCCTAACCCGATCCAAGTCCGTCTGAAGGAGTGCCTCGGTGACATCCACTTCGATCTCTCCCCCACAGCTGTTGAATACTTCGGACTCGAACAATATCTCCTGCGTACTGCATGCCTCTGCCGGTTCTGAGTAAATCCGGAAATAAATGGGTATGGTAAAACCAGCAAACAACTCGATCGACTCATTGTCGTAGAAACGTGTATAGTCCGTCCAAAGTACGGTGTTGTCGCTTGCCCGATACACCTCTACATAGTAGTAGCGCTTGGGGCCATTGCGTTGCTGCTCGTTATTGGTCACCAATACCCGAGTTTGGTTGCGGCAGGGGAAGCGCCCGCCCAGTAGCCAGATCGAAAGGTGCTCCTGCTCGAAATTAGCGTACAGCATGCCACCAGTGCCGGTGGTAATCGTCGCGGTGGTTTCTTCTTGCCACTCGCCCAGTTTTTCGTTGTAGCTCCATACCGGTATGACATCCCCGGCTTTGATCCGCTCGCCGGTCGCCGGGTTGGTGGCATCCGCTTGTACTTGCACGGTAACGTCAAGGGGCTTAGAAAAACTACGGACTTCGCTGGAGGAGGCGTGCATATCCAAGGTATACATGGCAAGCAGGTCGAATGAAGACAAGCTCAGCACATTGCCGTCCTTGTCGACAGCCGCATTGGAGTACAGGCTAGCGGGTGCCATTTCATTGACGCCTTGCACCCGGAAATTATAGTGGTTCAACGCGGCGTCCACATCGCCAACCACGGCCTGCCCATCGGCGGTGAACATGCGGGTGCCTTGCTGTACCTCGACCGCCACATATTCGCCATCGGTATTACGGCGAGTTTGGAAGCGGACCGGCTCGGCAGCCCCTTTTTCGTTCACGATGAAGCGGGCCTCCTCTGTTTGTATGCCGTCCGTAGTATTATCCGTACGCAGCAGCCGGATATTGCACATGTCCTCCTCAAAGTTCGTGATGCGGTAGTTCCGGGTTACGGTGTTGTAACCTTCCGCCTTCAAAATCAGGGAAAACTCAATAGGGTCCACCGAAGAGACAGGCTCGATACGACGGATACCGATGGGCAGCATCGCAATGCGAGGGTCTGCTTCATTCACATTGACCTCAAGCTTCTTTTCCCCAAACACCGTATATACCTTTTCGGCATCGGGTCCCGTGACATCTACATCAAGGTCGGATGGCAGCTGGGACTCGTTGGGGTCGGCTACAATTTGAATGTTGAGCGGATTGAGTAGCAGCTCCGTATCCACATTGATGGAAGTACCGCGCAGCATGTCCTCTGTCTTGGTGCAGGAAGCTACGACAATCGCTAGTGAGGCAAGTAGCAGCCATAAGCGGGTGTAAAATTTATTTTTCATGGTTAATCTTGGATTAATTGTTAACAGGATTTATGGAATAGTTGATTCGGAAGTTCAATACCGGATACCAACGGTAAGCGGAAAAATTGTCCGTTAATATTTCAGAGTTGTGTTCGTTATTTTGTAGCAAGTTCGTACCGCCAACTTGGATTTGAGGGGCCCCTTTATAAAAAGTACCGATGTCCACGCTCAGCGATACGCGCCTTTTCTTGCCGTGTAAGCGGCCCAAGCCTATCCCCAAATACGGATTGATAGAGTGATTGAAGTGCACACTGCCGTAGACGTACCCCAGTTCATCGGGCTCAAAGTCAATATCGTTGAATGTAAACGGCTCTGCCAGCTTCACTGAACCACTGAACTTGTTGTCGATGAACAAGCCGATCCCACCGACCAAACGGAAGAACCCTTTGCCCCAAGGGCTGTAATCGAAAAGCAAGGAAAAGCAAGAAGACTCTGCGGTAAGATTAATCGATGCTTCGTGCGAAAACCGGTTAAAGTCCGTCTCCCATTGACGCACCTTAAAGTGCATGAGCGAAAACCCGGCCCGCAACTTCCAGCGGTCATTCATAGCACAGCTGACATCTACGCCTAGCAAGGCACTCGAACCCGTGTAGACCCCGATGTGATACCCCTCAGCGCCGCCACGATCTTGCTGGGGCTGTGCCATAACGGAAAAACCCTGCAGGAAAGCCCACAGCGTAAGCATTATGATTGTTATTAGCGGTCGTCGGTTCATCGAACAGTACAGTTTATACTTTGTCTGCTTGCTTTGCTCAGCAAGCGAACGCTACCTTGCAAAAAACAACTCTTTGCAGAGCAGTCCTGGCATTAGTTTTTTATAGTGTTTGTAGCGAATGTTAAACGTGTAGGAGCTATCCCGAACGGGGGCAGAACCTATAATTCTATTCACTTGTGTGCCGTTTTGACTACGTCATAGGACGACAACTTACGAATTAGTGCTTTGCTTCATTGCCCCCGCATAAAAGAAGCACTAGCAAATATGTTTCAAGTTATCACTAACTATTATAATCGGTTGACTCAGGATGAAAGCCTGTACCCCCGCTCGTGAAGCAGAAGGACATAGTTTTGGGATATGTAAGTACTGCGGATACACATAAAACCACAGCAATTATAAATATTCGTTACGAAGATACGAAAAGGCTTTTAGTGTGAAAAGCGGCCCTTGCTTCGCTCGTCCAAAAATATTACATATAAAACTGAAAATCAACATGTTAAATCATATCCATTTTTTAAAAAAAATAGCAGTTTTACAGAAAACACCCCCCTAATTTGGTCATTCTCAGGGATTGCGGTAAAATTGTAGCCTAGAAAAGAGCGATCAGGCATGAAGATGAGAAGAGTGGTACTGCTTTCTACAATATGGTTGTTTTTCCTCCCGGCCTTGGAGAAAGAAAACAGTATTTTCCCACATCCTGCTTCGCTTTACCTAGCCGTACAGCAGCATCCTAGCCTGTTAGACCACCACTTCCAGCTTTTTGCCGACCGTTACGAACAATGGTTGTCCAACCAACTCACCGAAGAGGGGGTGCCCGGTGCGGCAATGGCCATCGTCAAAAAGGGGGTGACCGCCAAGATAAGTACGCACGGCCAGCGCGACCTCATTAGCGGCAAAGCAGTAGACAAACACACCGTTTTCCGGGTAGCCTCCCTTTCCAAAGGATTCACAGGGCTGCTAGCGGCTACAATGACACAGGACAGCCTGATTGAATGGAATACGCCACTTTGCAAATGGTTGCCAGCTATTCAATTTAAGACCTGTGACTACAGTGAGCGCCTGCAGCTGCAGCACTTGCTTACGCATACAACGGGCTTGCCGCGGCACACTTATTCCAATTTGCTGAATATGGGCCGTTCTTATCAAAACATCCTAAGCCTGCTCCCACTCGTAGAGCCCGCCCACCCTGTAGGCACCTACCACAGCTACCAAAATGTCATGTTCAACTTGGCCGGGGATATGCTTGCCGCCGCTGCGGGCACTTCTTTCGAGCAGCTGATTGCCCAAAAGCTGCTCCAGCCTGTGGGCATGAGCAACACTTCGGTCACTTTTGAAGCCATGCAAGCCCACCCCAACCGCGCCCTGCCCTGCAGACGCGCCGCTGCCGGCTACGCCCCGGCCCAGCTCGAACCTGATTACTACGCTGTACCCGCTGCCGCTGGGGTGAATGCAAGCATTTATGATATGGCCAAATACCTGAAACTGGCTATGGGCTATCATCCAGAGGTGGCTGACAGCACTGCCCTGCAGCAAGCCTACCAAGCCCGTATTCCCATCCCTGCTGCCAATTATATGCTGCGGGAGTGGCGCCCTCTAAAAGCCGCCCACTACGGCATGGGGTGGCGCATAGTAAAAAAAGAAACGTATACGGTGATCACCCACAGCGGCTATGTGAACGGTTACCGGGCCGAAATCGCGTTCTGCCCGCAAGAAGAGATCGGTATCGTCATCCTCTCTAATGCACCAAATTCCACCGTTGGGCAGGCCGTGCCTGCTTTTTTCCGCCGCTACTTCCAGCACTACCTCAATGGCCAGCCTACCACATAAGCGGGCGAAAACGCACGCCTTGCCCTTGCGTGTTGAATTCTACGGCTGGTGCCGGTATTTTGACCCAGTTCAGCAAGCTGAAAACTGTACGCAGCCAACGCTTACGGGTAGGAATACGCCTCAAGTCGACGTCCAAAGACAAATACCACTGCCGGTGGCGGGGAAAAGCCGCAGCGTCTAAGACATAAGCCTGCCCCTGCGCTGACCGCCAGCTATTGCCGTACCCACCGAACATGTTGGCTCCACTATAGCCTACCGCCATGTTTAGCCAAGGAGGCAACCAAGTAGCCGCATCCTGTGCCAGCCAAGAACGCAGATTGACGGAAGCCCAGATAATTTGACCATTGTAATCTTTGAGGAAGGTCTCGGCATACGACCGGCCGTACAATTCTTCAGCCCGCTGCCGGAGAGGATAACCTGGGCCTTCCCCTGAAGCAGGAACCAGATAGTCGGGATAATCTACTGGCGTGTGCGATATCTTAAAACGTACCCGCTGCTCTTGCCACGCCAGCTCTTGGGCTGCAAACAAGCCGACGCCCAACGTATTGAAGCCGATATCGTACCACGAAAAGCCCCACTTGGCAGAGTGGGCGTCCATAAGCTCTACGGTGCCCTGCAAAACCGTACCCACTCCCGCCGCCAACCATACCGACTTCCGGTGCGCCATCCCCGTCCAGCGCAACCCCCGGTAAGCAACATCAGCCTGTGCGTAAGCCGTCAACAGATGCCCCGCCTTGTCCATATCCAGCCACTGCCCGCTGTCATCAAAGGTATGAAACCCCCTCAATGCTTGGTTTTTGTACCAAGCGTGGTAGAGGCCGTAGGACGCACTGCCGTACAACCCGGCACCAATGCCGGCGCACGCCCAAAACCGGCCTTTGTGCAAACTGTCGGCCGGCTCAAGGAAATGGGACTGCCCTTTTGCTTGGCTGAATACTACTAGGCCACAAATAATAACAAGAAAAAAACGTATGCTTTTCATACCCG
Source organism: Bacteroidota bacterium (assembly GCA_009908745.1). Taxonomy (GTDB): domain Bacteria; phylum Bacteroidota; class Bacteroidia; order Chitinophagales; family Saprospiraceae; genus Phaeodactylibacter. Next base: position 11,362 of record JAAAOU010000113.1, on the reverse strand, counting down.
CAAGATAAAGAACAATACCCAGCTCCGCCGCCTGCAAAACGGCAATTCTCTTCTGCCCGCACGCGTATCAGCAGTCGTGCCCTATTGCCTATGCGCCCCCTTTTTCCTACCTTGCGGCCCGAATCAACTCTTTGCAAGGCGACATGAGCAAGACACGTGCTGCAATCACTGGCGTCCAGGGCTACGTCCCCGACTATGTACTGACCAACGCCGAATTGGAAAAAATGGTAGATACCAACGACGAGTGGATACGTACCCGCACTGGCATTTCTGAACGCCGCATCCTCAAAGGGGAAGGCCGAGGCACCTCCGTGATGGGCATCGAAGCAGTCAAAGGCTTGTTGGAAAAGACCAATACCGACCCGGCAGACATTGAGCTCGTGATCTGCGCTACGGTTACCGCCGACATGCAGTTTCCTGACACCGCCAATATCATAGCGGACGAAGTAGGCATCAAGAATGCTTTCTGCTACGACATTAACGCGGCCTGCTCTGGCTTCCTCTATGCCTTGACCACCGGCGCCCGCTTCATCGAAGCCGGTGCCCACAAGAAGGTCATCATCATCGGTGCGGATAAGATGTCTTCTATTATCGATTATACAGACCGTGCCACCTGCGTGATATTCGGCGACGGGGCCGGTGCCGTACTGCTCGAGGCCACCAAGGAAGAAGAAGGCATTATGGACGCCCTGCTCAAAAGCGATGGCGCCGGGCGTATCTACCTCCACCAAAAAGCAGGAGGCTCCAGCTACCCCGCTACTGCCGAGACAGTAGCCCGGGGCGAGCACTATGTGTATCAGAATGGCCGGCCCGTATTCAAAGCAGCCGTCTCCGGCATGCCTGACGTCGTCTCCAAAGTTATGCAGCGTAACGGCTTAAGCAACGAAGACGTCAACTGGCTCGTGCCACACCAAGCCAACAAACGCATTATAGAAACCGTCGCTAAAATGGTCGATTTCCCCATGGAACGCGTGATGGTCAACATCCACAAATACGGCAACACTACCGCCGGCACCATACCGCTTTGCCTGTGGGAGTGGGAAGGCCAGCTCAACAAAGGCGACAACCTCATCCTTACGGCTTTTGGCGGCGGATTTACCTGGGGAGCCATCTATGTGAAGTGGGCCTATTGAGCGGTAGTGCCGCAATTTTTCCTATCTTTGCAGGGCATTTTTGCAAACGAGACCACACAAACTGAAATCAAATTATAAATGGCAACTACGTCTGATATCCGCAAGGGCATGTGCCTAGAACACAATAACGACACCTTCGCTATTGTGGAATTCCAGCACGTCAAGCCTGGCAAAGGCAATGCCTTCGTGCGGACCAAACTGAAAAGCATGACCACCGGCAAGGTGCTCGACCATACCTTCCCCGCCGGCCACAAGATCAACGAGGTGCGCGTGGAACGCCGCAAGTTCCAGTATTTGTACAACGATGACATGGGCTACCACTTCATGAACAACGAAAACTACGAGCAGGTGTCCATCGCCGAAGAAATGATCGACCGGCCCGACTTGCTCAAAGAAGGCATGGAAGTGGATATCATCTACCACGCCGAGCGCGAAGTCCCCCTGACGCTGGAAATGCCGCAGTACATCGAATTAGTCATCACCTACACCGAGCCAGGTGTCAAAGGAGACACAGCGACCAATACCCTTAAGCCTGCCACCGTGGAGACCGGCGCGGAAGTCCGGGTCCCTTTATTTATAAACCAAGGCGACAAAGTCAAAGTCGATACGGCTAGCGGCGCTTATGTGGAACGCGTAAAACAATAAACCCTTATGACGTTTAAAGAACTACAAGAGCTGGTCAAGCTCATCAATAAGTCCAACCTGACCGAATTTAAAATGAAGGATGGGGAGTTCGAGCTGTCCATCCGCACCAACAAGCACCAAAAGCAGAAGCAAAAGCAGCAAGCCGCCCCACAGCAGCCCGCTGCCAACGCCCCGCAAACGGCACCAATCATTCAGATGCCGCCGGTGCAGCAACCTTACTCCCCGCCTGCTCCTCAGCCGGCACCAGCACCTCCGCCCGCTAAACCGGCGGCTGAAGCCCCCGCGCAGGAGCCCCCTAAAACGGATGGCAACAAGCAGGAAGAATCGAAATACTTAGAAATCCGCTCCCCTATTGTCGGTACCTTCTACCGGTCCTCCTCGCCCGAAAAAGCGCCTTATGCTAAAGTGGGGGACACGATAGAGGTCGGCCAGGTTGTCTGCATCGTGGAAGCGATGAAGCTGTTCAACGAAATTGAGTCAGAACTAGCCGGAAAGGTCGTCAAAGTCATGGTCGAAGACGCACAGCCCGTCGAGTATGACCAAGTGCTTTTCCTAATCGACCCAGAAGGCTAAGTTGTATTACGCTCACCGCTGTAGCTGTACCACAGCGGTGTAGCTTGTTTGTGAACGCTGCCCGGAATCGGCTATTGACTGCTTCACAGCCGGGTTTACTCAATTGAATATCCATATGTTCCATAAAGTACTCATTGCGAACCGGGGAGAAATCGCCCTGCGCATCATCCGCACCTGCCGCGAGATGGGCATTCAGACGGTAGCGGTCTATTCTACTGCCGACCGGGAAAGCCTGCATGTACGCTTCGCCGACGAAGCCGTCTGCATTGGCCCTCCTTCATCTACGGAATCCTACCTGAGTGTGCCCCGCATCATGGCCGCCGTGGAAATCACAAATGCCGATGCGATCCACCCCGGCTATGGCTTCTTGTCGGAAAACGCCGACTTTGCCGAAGTTTGTGCCGAGTACGGCATTAAATTCATCGGCCCCACCCCGGAGCAAATCCGCAAAATGGGTGATAAAATCACGGCCAAAGAAACGATGGTCAAAGCGGGCGTCCCCGTCATCCCAGGCTCCGACGGCTTGGTAAAGGACCTGAAATCAGGCAAGAAAATCGCGAAGGATATCGGTTACCCCATTATCCTCAAAGCAACGGCCGGCGGCGGCGGCAAAGGCATGCGCATCGTATGGGAAGAAGCGGAGTTCGAGCCCAATTGGGACCGCGCCCGGCAGGAAGCGAAAGCGGCTTTCGGCAACGATGGTATCTACATCGAAAAATTCATCGAGGAACCCCGCCATATCGAGTTCCAAATCGCCGGCGACCAGAAAGGCAAAGTCGTGCACCTGTCTGAGCGCGACTGCTCCATACAGCGCCGCCACCAAAAACTGGTGGAAGAGTGCCCCTCTCCTTTCATGACCGATGAACTGCGCGAGGAAATGGGCAAAGCAGCCGTGCAGGCCGGGGAAGCGATCAAATACGAAGGCGTGGGGACCGTTGAGTTTCTGGTCGACAAATACCGCAACTTCTACTTCATGGAAATGAATACGCGGATACAGGTCGAACACCCCGTCACCGAAGAAGTGATCGACCACGACCTCATCAAGGAACAAATCAAAATCGCGGCGGGCGAACTCATCACCGGCGGCAATTACTACCCCAATGCCCACGCCATCGAGTGCCGGATCAATGCGGAGGACCCCTTCAACGACTTTCGCCCCAGCCCGGGCAAAATCAGCTCGTTCCACAGCTCTAAAGGGCATGGCGTACGGGTAGACACGCATGTGTATGCGGGCTACAATATCCCGCCCTACTACGACTCTATGGTGGCCAAGCTCATCTGCCGCGCCCCTACCCGCGAAGAGTGCATCAAGAAAATGGAACGCGCGCTGGATGAATTCATCATAGAAGGTGTAAAAACCACGGTGCCTTTCCACCAGCGGCTGATGAAGAACGAGCATTTCCGCGCCGGGAACTTCCACACGGGCTTTTTGAATGACTTTGACCTCACGGCCGAACCTAAAAAGTAAGATGATGCTATACCGTATGCTGCTAGCGGGCGTATTGCTATTCGGTTTTGCCTGCTCCGGCGGGGACCGCAGCTCCTCCTCCCAAGTGGCAGACAAGGAGCCGCAAGCCGATACGGCAGCCCCGCAGATGGAGCTCGCTGCCCCCCGTAAAGCGGTACGCTCGAAGGGCCCTTTTGAACAAGAGCTGTCCGAAGAGGGCATCCGCTTTACCATTACTTCGCCCAATTCCGCTACAAAAAACACGTTTACCATCCAATCTGAGGGCCTGTCCGCCCGCAACCCGTCTTTCACTAAAGACCTCGGCCCCCAACAAGTCTTCCGGGCGGAGCTTGCCGACCTCAACCAAGACGGCTACCCCGAGGTTTATATCTTTACACGGACGACAACGGAACCCGCCCAAGGGGAGGTTTACGCGTATGCTTCCTACCGCAACCGCTCCTACGGCGAGGTTTACGTAGCGGATGAAGCAGTGCAGAACCTGCGTTCCAAGACGTACCAAGGAGGCGATGTCTTCGAATTGCAAGAGACCGCGCTAGTCCGCCGGTTTCCCGTTTATGAAAATGGGCGGGCCAGTACCGACAGCAACACGCTGACGTACAAACTGAAAATGGGAGAAACCTCCTACCGCTTGGAAGTCGAGCCGAAGTAAGTGGAGAACCTGACAGACAATCAACATGAGCAAAGGACGTAGTGGGTTTTGGCGGCTGATGGGCTATTTGCGCAACTACAAAACCAATGTAGCGCTCAATGTCATTAGCAACGTACTAACGGCGCTGTTCACTGCCCTGAGCATCCCTTTGTTGGTCCCGTTTTTAGAAATCTTGTTTGACCGCCGCGAACCCGTTTTGGAGCGCCCCGCCGTACAATGGGATGTCGAAAGCCTCACCCAGCTCTTCAACTATCACATCAGCCAACTCATCCTAGAGCAGGGTAAAGAGGCCGCATTAGTCTTTGTATGCATAGCCATCCTAAGCGTCTTTTTGCTGAAAAACCTCTTCCGCTACCTTTCGCTTTTCTTTATGGCCCCGGTGCGTAACGGTATCATCCGGGACATCCGGGCGCAGCTATTCGAGAAAATCCTAGTGCTGCCCCTGTCCTACTTCAGCGAGGAGCGCAAGGGCGACCTCATGTCCCGCCTCACCTCGGATGTGCAGGAGGTAGAGTGGAGTATCCTCAATGTGCTAGAAGCGGTCTTCCGCGAGCCCCTGATCATCGCCGGCGCGCTGGGCTTCATGATCTACGTCAGCCCTGGGCTTACCGGCTTTGTATTCTTGCTGATGATCTTCACCGGCGTGGTCATAGGCGGTATCGGGCGGAGCTTGAAAAAGAAGTCCTCGGCGGTGCAAGACCGGATGGGCAATTTGGTTGCCATAGTGGAAGAAGCACTCGGCGGCCTGCGCATTATAAAAGGGTTCAACGCAGAACACTACCAGCGCGATAAATTCGCCCGCGAAAACAACGGATACCGCTATGCCCTCACCCGTTTGCTGTGGCGGCGCGACTTGTCTTCTCCCCTATCGGAATTTTTGGGCATCGCTACGGTGTCGGTCCTGCTTTGGTACGGCTCGCGCCAAGTCTTTTCAGGTACGATGGAGGCCGAGACCTTTCTCACTTTCATTTTCGCCTTCTACAACGTCATCGACCCGGCCAAAAAGCTCGCGAAGTCGGTCTACAACATCCAAAAGGGCGTGGGGGCCATGCAGCGGGTGGAGAAAGTCTTAGACGCCCCCGTGGCCATCCAAGACAAGCCCGATGCGCTGCCCTTGCCGGCATTCGAGCAGGAGATTGAGTACCGCAACGTCACCTTCGCCTACCGCCCTCAGGAAGCGCCCGTGCTGCACGATATCCAACTGCGTATCCCCAAGGGGAAAGTGGTGGCCCTCGTCGGGGCTTCCGGGGCAGGAAAATCAACCTTGGTGGACCTCTTGCCCCGCTTTTACGAAGTGGAACAGGGGGCAATCCTCCTCGATGGCCGCAATATACAAGACTACCAGATCAAGGCGCTCCGGGCGCAGATGGGTATTGTTTCCCAAGAGGCTATCCTCTTCAACGACACCATCTACAACAACATCGTCTTCGGTATGGAAGGGGTGACAGAAGCGGATGTGGTGGCGGCCGCCAAAATTGCCCACGCCCACGCGTTTATCGCCCAAACGGAGCACGGTTACCAAACCAATATTGGGGACCGTGGCAACAAGCTTAGCGGCGGGCAGCGCCAGCGCTTGACGATTGCCCGGGCTATTTTGCAAAACCCGCCCATTCTCATACTTGACGAAGCAACGTCTGCTTTGGACTCTGAATCAGAAAAGCTTGTGCAGCGGGCGTTGATCGAATTGATGAAAAACCGCACCTCCATCGTCATTGCCCACCGCCTTTCTACCATACAGCACGCCGACGAAATTGTGGTGATGCGGGATGGCCACATCGTGGAACGGGGCACGCACCAGAGCTTACTGAGCCTGTCTGGCGAATACCAAAAACTTGTCGAATTACAGGATTTTGCTTAGTGCTGCTTCCCAAATTGTTTGCTCCACCAGTAAGACACTGCACCGACCGCCAAGTTGGCTACCCCCATTAGGCTTTCCACCGGCCGGTCGTAAACCAGCACGGCCAGCATCCATATACTGACGATGAGAAAAACAATTTGTACCCAAGGGTATCCGGGGCTAGCGTAGCCTTTGCGCCCCTCTTTTAGCCGCAGCAAAACCACACCCGCTACGGCCAGCGTCGTAAACACATGCAGCACGAACCCGCTGTACAAAAACACCTGATCAAAATGGCTGCCCAGCACCATAAAGATGCTGATTGCCGCTTGCATCCAAACGGCACGCACCGGTATCCCCTTGGCGTTGTCCTTGGCCAGAAAGTGCCAAATGGAGTAATCATCCGCCATGGCCCGCACCACCCGCGGCCCCACCCAAACACTGGCGCTGATGCTGGAGACGAGGAACAAAGCGATAAAAAGCGAAATCAGCTGCCCCCCTACTGGGCCAAACAGCAACTCCGCCACCACTTGGCCGACATCAACCCGCCCTTCCAGTTGGTGGACCGAGGCTTGGTGGAGAAACCCCATTTGCAACAGCACATACAGCGTACTGACGACCAGTGCCCCCCCGATCAATGCTTTCGGCAAATTGCGCTGAGGCTCCCGGATCTCCTCCACGATGTAAGCCGCTGCGTTCCAACCGGAAAACGCATAGGCCACATACACCATCCCCACCATAAAAGCCGGGTGACTGACGTCTATGCTGACCCGACGAGCCGACAGTGCGGTATCCGGCGGGGCGGGATGGTAAAAGCAAGCGGCAATGAAGAACAGGATAAGCAGCAGCTTCAGTAGGGTGAAAATATTTTGGAAGGCACTGCTTTGCCGGATGCTGATGGAGTGCACCAAAGAGATGAGCACAATGGCCGACAACGCCAGCTCCTTGGTACCAATGGGCAGAAAGTGTGCAGCGTAGTCGCCCATCGCTAGGGCAGCCAGCGCTACCGAAGCAGCAAAGCCTACCGTCAGCGATACCCAGCCGGCCAAATAACCAATGAAAGGGTGGTAAATCCGGGACAGGAAGTAATACTCGCCACCGGAGCGTGGCAGCCGCGTGCCCAACTCCGCGTAGCTGAACGCCCCCATAAGCGCAATAGCACCGCCAATCAGCCACAGCAACAGCACGGACCAGACGTTGTCCAACTTATCCAGTTGTAGCCCCAGGCTGGTGAATACGCCCGTGCCAATCATATTGGCCACTACCACTGCAGCGGCGCTCACCCAACCGATTTTTCTGCCGTTACCTGGCTGCATGCTGTTTGCGATTAGAAACGCTAAAGGTAGTGATTATAGCGCCACAACGGCTGCCTGTGCTGTACCCCTAACGAAATCATAACAGTTGCCAAGTGTTGCCGCCACTACACTACGGGTATTTTCATATGGACCTGCTTCCCGCTTTTGTTAGTTTTGTGCTAAAACATCTTTACATGCGATCTGAAAAAGTCACTTTCTTAAATACAGATGGCGAACGCCTTGCCGCCCGGCTAGAACTACCCGCCCATCAATACCCCGACCATTACGCTTTGTTCGCGCATTGCTTTACCTGCAACAAAAACCTGACCGCTGTGCGCAACATCAGCCGGGGGCTCACCCTAAAAGGATATGCGGTCCTGCGTTTCGATTTCACGGGCCTCGGGGAAAGCGAAGGCGATTTCGAAGACACCAACTTCTCCTCCAATGTGGAAGACCTCGTGGCCGCCGCCCAGTTTCTGAAGGAGCAGTATCAGGCGCCAGCCGTCTTGATCGGCCATTCCTTGGGCGGGGCAGCCGTTATCCGCGCCGCCCACGAGCTGCCATCGGTCAAAGCAGTGGCCACTATAGGCGCTCCCTTTTCTCCTACTCACGTCACACACTTGCTGTCGGAAGGGGAAGAGGAGATCAAGGAAAAAGGAAAGGCAACGGTGAAAATCGGCGGGCGCCCCTTTACGGTGAAACGGCAATTCCTCGAGGATATCCGCAGCCAAAAACTGGAGGCTAAAATCGAGCGCCTTAACCGAGCGTTGCTCATTATGCACGCTCCGCAGGATGCTACGGTAGAAATTGAAAATGCCGCCCGCATCTACCACGCCGCCAAACACCCCAAGAGCTATATCTCCTTGGACGGGGCCGACCACTTGCTGTCGGCTAAGGCAGACTCCCGCTACGCCGGGGAAATGATTGGCAGCTGGGTGCAACGCTATTTAGATACTGAGGAAGACCGCCCGCTGCGCTCGGATAAAGATGTGGCCGTACGGCTCAGCGATGAGGATATTTTCACTACCGAGGTCACCGTCCGCCAACATAGCCTCACCGCCGACGAACCGCCATCTGTGGGCGGCAATGACTTCGGCCCGTCTCCCTACGAGTTGGTAACCGCCGGGCTGGGTACCTGTACCGCTATGACGTTGCAAATGTATGCTAAGCGCAAGAAGTGGCCCCTGGAAAACGTAACTGTACACCTCTCCCACTACAAAGACCACGCTACAGACTGTGAGGACCTAGAAAACCCCAATAGCAAGATCGACCACTTCGACCGCGTAGTCGAGTTACAAGGCGACTTGGATGAAAAACAGCGGGCAAAACTGCTCGAAATCGCCAACAAATGCCCCGTGCACAGAACCATGCATGCCCCAGTACAGGTCAATACCAAGCTCAAGTCTTAAAACAAAGCAGCCAGTTGCTCGGGAGAACAACTGGCTGCCTCGTCTTCCAGTGCTATCGCTTATCGCAACAGCGTAATATTGCCTTTCAGCTCTACAGCGTCCCTGCCAGGGCATTTCACCCGCAGGAAGTAACCGTAGACATCGGGTGGCAACTGCTTGTTTCGGTGTTTGCCATCCCAGCACATATTCTTGATGTCCGTAGAGCGAAATAGTTCCTCGCCCCAACGGTTGTAGATCATAAACTCGACTTCTTCGAAATCTTCTAAGAAGTTACTGCGCAGGCAAACAGAGTCGTTATTGCCGTCCCCGTTTGGCGTAAAGGCATCGGCCACAAAGACCATTTCCATACACTCCGGGCAGTCAATCACAGTAATGGTGGCAGCCAGTTCCTCTACACAAGCCTGGCCCGAGACTTCCACCGTGTAGGTTGTTGTACCGGTAGGCTCAGCCACGGTGATAGCAGAATCTGGGGCCGACAAGCCGTCTTCCGGCGTCCACACATACGTGCAATCTTCGCAACCGGCCACTTCCAGCGTAGCGGATTCGTCCGGGCAGATCGTATCATTGGTGACGATAAGCTCAAGGTCCAGTCGTTCCACCTGTAAATCTGCAAAAGCCGTGTCCATACCACAGGCGTTTTCGGCGACGGCGATGTAGGTGTACTCCCCTGCTTCCGGGCTTACCTCAAGCGTAGTACCGTCTGTCAGGAAGTTGAAATCGGCATCGTACCAACTCACGAAATTGGTGCTGCTCGGTGGCAATACCTCCGCGGTCAATACCGCCGTATCTCCCTCACAAATCACGTCATCGGTCAGCGTAATATCTACCGAAGGCGGTGGCAGGAAACTGATGGTGACTGTATCGGGCACCACACAGTCTAACCCTGGCAACTGCGCAATAATGGTATCGGTTCCTACAGTAGGCAGAATGACAATTTGCGCTCCCGTATCCAAGGGGGTCCCTTCAATATCGGTCCATACTACGCATTCTGGGAAGGTCCAATTAGCCGTCAAAACAGCCGTATCAACGGTACAGAAGGTCATAGAACCACCCACAATTTCTACAGCACTGCTGTCAACCACCGTAACTACCGCCGTATCCTGTACGGTGCCGCAGCCGTTGCTAGCTCTGATGATATATTCAAAGTTGCCTGTAGTATCAGGAGCAACGGATAGAGGTTCGTTCTCCGCGATGACTGCTCCATCTTCGTCAAGCCAGACGAAGGGATAAATATAGCCCTCTTCAACATCCACCACGGCGGTATCGCCCAGACAGACCTTTGTGCTGTCTGCAAATATTGGAGGTGGCGGAGGTATGGTATCTACCAGTATGCGTACAGTATCCGCTACAGCACAATTGTGATCTGGCAAGGTGGCAATATACAGGCTTTCGCCAATTGGCGGTAAGACGCACAGCTCCGCCCCTGTATCAAGGATATTGCCATCAGCGTCTACCCAAACTAAGTCATCCTCCATCCCGTCAGCTGTGGCACTAAGGCAAACTTCTTCTTGTACCGGCGCGCAGAGCAGAATAGTGGAATCGGGCCGGGCATCGATTTGCAGACTATCTATTACGGTAACCGTAACGGAATCACTGACTTCATTGCACAGCCCGGTAGCCGTTGCTACGTAGATATAACTTCCGGCGCTGTCTTGGCTCACTACAAGCTCGTTCGTATTGCCAACGACATCGCCCTCCAGCGTCCAAACAATGGTTGCATCCGCGTCACTCGGAATGACCTGCGCGGTAAGCGTCGTGTTGTCTCCTGCACAAATGCTCGTGTCCTGCGGTACCAATAGCTGAATAGAACCTAATACCTGAACAATCACCGAGTCGCTAGCAACATTACAAGGGCCTGAAGCCGTTGCTACGTATACATAACTACCTGGTGTGTCTGCGCTTACCAATAGCGTGCCGCCGTTACCAACGACGTCTCCGTCCAGGGTCCACTCAATACTGCTGGCTCCACCAGCTGGCGTGACCATTGCAGTAAGCATAGCAGTTTCGCCCAAGCATACTGTGGTGTCGGGCTGCGCGTCTACCTGTATTTCACCCAGTACCCGTATCGTCACCGAGTCGGCCGCCGTGCCGCAGGCGTTACTGCCCGTGGCTACGTAGGTGTAGCTGCCGGGGGATGACGGGCTTACTACCAGGCTGTCGCCCGTGCCCACTACGCTGCCGCCTTGCGTCCAGGTGATATCCGCGCTGACATCCGCAGGGGTAATATTGGCCGTCAGCGTAGCGCTCTCGCCCACGCAGACCGTGTCCGCGCTGGCCGTGACGTCTATGTCAAAGCTATCCTGCACCTCTACCCGCACCGTGTCCGGCGTCACGTCACAGACATAGTCCGCCGTGG
>JAAAOU010000362.1 GCA_009908745.1 Bacteroidota bacterium | reverse complement strand
TACAATTTAGGCGGCTTAATCGGCTATAGATTTGCAACTAATAATTGCAATTTCATATTTGTTCACTATTTAAATTGAACTCCACATGAAACCCTTACAAACACTTTTCATTCTAGTGGTATCACTGGGCCTATTTGGTTGCTCAGAAAAGCCCCTGGAAACACCACTAAGCCCGGAAGAGCAAAAAGCACAACAGTACATTGAAGAATCCGAAGCGGCCGTAGCCGTTGCCGAGCAAGAGATCGAAGCCTACGCCCAAAACTGGGTCGGTACGCGTAACACCGTCACCGTGCCCGGCGGCTCCGTTGACGCCCTGGCCGAAGCGATCGCTGAAGCGGGCGCAGGCGGTACGGTCGTGCTGGCCAGCGGCGAGCATACCGAAACCGGTCCTGTCATCATCAACCAACGGGTCAAGATCATAGGGGAGGATAGTACCGACCTGTTGTTTCCCAATGCCCCCTCGCCTATGGGGATTCCCTTGGAAATTGCACCCTCTATCCATATCAAGGACGCCGATCGGGTATGGCTAGAAGGCTTCAGCGTAAGTACCGGAATGGAAGAAGCCGGCCGGATAGCGGTCTTGGTGGAAAACTCCCCCAACACCCGGATTGAAGGCATGAACATTTCTGGCTTCCAGCACGGCATTTTGATCGACGGCGGCGACCGTAGCCAGATCATTGACAATACGCTCACAGGCATTGTGGGCGAAGACCCAGCGGCCGCCTACAACTGGGGCATCTCCAACGGGACCGGCCGGCGGGTGCTTATGACTGGCAATGAAGTCGCCAACTACGAGATCAACTTTTTCTTCAGCGACCGCAACGGGCTGGTTTTCTCCAACACGATGGAAGGCGGGCAAGTTGGCATACTCTGGTGCACGCTGCCCCCGTGGCAGACCTATCCGGACGGCGAGATACTGAAGGCCGCAGAACCCGCCAACAATTGGAGGGCTTACAATAACACCGCCATCGGCGCTACCATCAGTTACCTGATTATCGATGGGGCGAAGAATTCGCTTTCCATCCAAAACGAATCTATTGATGCGGGCCTCTACGATATTGAAATGGCCGGCGCATCGGATCGCTTTGGTTTTCCCACTCCACCCAGCAGCAAAAGCTTTGTGATCTCGGTCGGCGATTACATCGGTTATAAGGTCAAAGACTGTACAGGCGATAACTTGATTATCGGCGGTAGCTTGGTGGATACGGCCGAGGCCCCCTGTTTTTAACCCCAATTGCACTGTTGAAACGCTAACCCCAAGCGAGACCGTTTTCATTATGTCGCAAAAAGGTACCGATGACTTTCTGCTAAAGGCCGTTTTTGCTGGATCACGATGAAATACTAGGCTATCCTGTAGATAGGTTGCATGCCGCTCTATGGGATAGCTTTTTTCTCACCGCATCATTTCCATCCAATCCACGATATCATCATTATCCGCCCGGCTGATGTCCGCCGGCAGGGTACGGCGCTTATGCTCCAAGAGGTCCAGCACGATGGCATCCCGCCGCGGCCGTTCATCCTGCAGGAGCACAAAACGCTGGTCCTGGGCGGTGCGCATATCTTCTGCATTCAGTGGGGCGGGTGCTTCAAATACCGGGTTGATTTTGAAAGTATTGCTGCGCCGTTCGTAAGAGGGGAGGATGAGTTGCTGGCCGCCACCTGCCGAGCTTAGAGCAAAAACTTGGTGGAATACCTGGGTCTCGCTTTCGTGCTCGGCGAGGGGCATGACGGGCGTCGCTTCGCCATCGTCCTTCAGTTTAAAAGCAAAAGCCCCGTAGTCCTGCGCGTAGCCTATGAGGTAGTCCTCCCACACTTCTAGCTGTTTGATATGGCCCGATTGGGCGTCTACGCCGTAGCGCTCGCTGGCAAATTGCGGTTCGAAAGGGCCACGCAGGGCATCCGTCTTCATGTCGTACAAATAAATCCGCTCTGCCCCGTGCACGGCTAGCAGGCGCGATACGCTGTTGTAGTTGATGGCCGCAATGTAATAAGGGAAGTCTGGGCTGATATTGACCGGTAGCGTTTGCCGTTGCACCAAGCTGCAGGACGGCATAGCATACACTTCGAGGATGCGGTGGCTGTGCCCTAGCTCCGGATGCCGGGTACTGCTGTCTGACTTGATCACCACATAGCGTTTTTTCCCGGCACTGAAGTAACGGTTGCGGTCGAGCACTTCACCTTTTACCGAGCAAGTTTGCTGGGGCGGCGGCATTTGAGCTTGTAGGGCATTAGAATCGGTCGTTGGCGAAAGCGTATCCGCAGCGGCGGTATCGTCAGTAGTTTGGCTTTGCTCGGCTTCACCGCCGCAAGCCACTACAAAAACAAAGGTGCAAATAGCAAGAAGATATCTCATAGGTAGCAATTATTGACGCATTCAAGGTCGTCATTTTTTACTTAACGCGCCATAAGCTATCTACGAAATATGCTTTTTGATCCGTAAAGTGTTGTTCTACTTCAAACCCGGTAGCTTCCGCCAAGCCCTCTACCTCTTCCAAACTGTATTTCTGGCTTAGCTCTACATCCATCGCCTCCCAAGCAGCAAAGTGGAACGAGCGGTTGAGCGCTTTGATAAATACATGCTGCTCGGCTTTGCTGACGATGTAGCTCTTCGTGGCGCCCGTGACTGGATTGTACGTCTCCCAATGGCGGAAAGCCTGCAGGTCGAAATTGGCATCCAACTCGCGGTTGATACGGCGCAACAAATTCAGGTTGAAGACGGCAGTGATGCCCTCGGGGTCGTCGTAAGCATCAAGGATGACTTGCGGGTCTTTTTTGAGGTCAAAGCCGATGAGCAGCTTGTCGCCGCTGTTCAGCTCGGCTGATATGGCGTTCAGGAATCGCTGTGCCCGTTCTACAGGGTAATTGCCAATATTGGCGCCCAGGCAGAGTACCACTTTGGGCACGGCGGTCTCCTCGCTTACTCGGTGCAGCATCTCGAAGTAATCGCCCGCCAAGGGCTGCACGTCCAGTTGCGGCCAAAGCTTGTGCAGGCTCTGCTCCAGTTCTTCCAGCACATTAGGCGATATGTCGATGGGCTGGTATTGGAAAGCGGCTTTGGCTTCCAAGAAGTGCTCGAGCAATACTTTGGTTTTATACCCGTCGCCCGCCCCCAATTCCAGTAATTGGAAAGCATCGTAGCCTATAGCCTCCAAGATGGCTGCCTTATGGGCTTCGAAAATATCATGCTCGCAGTTCATGAGGTAGTAAGAGGGCATGTGCATGATGTCCTGAAAAAGCTTGTCGCCCCGCTCGTCGTAGAAATACTTGGAAGGCAGCTTTTTGGGGGATTGCGTCAGGCCTTCGAGTACGTCTTGGGCAAAATCGGAAGGAAAAGCGTCCGCAGTTGGTGCAGCGCTAGAGGATGATTGCGTTGATGGCATCAGATGTTGGTTAAAGAAGCCACCGGCATAGGGCCACCGGTGGCGTAAGGTGAATTAAGCGTTTGAGTGACCGTCAGCAGCTAAGCGCAAGCCAGTAAACTGCCAGCGTTCCTGCGGGTAAAAGAAATTGCGGTAGCTCATGCGGATGTGGGAGATGGGCGTAGCGCAGGAACCGCCGCGCAGTACCATCTGGTTGACCATGAACTTGCCGTTGTATTCTCCCAGCGCGCCTTTAAACCGGGGGTAGTTGGGGTAAGGCAAGTAGGCGCTGCCCGTCCATTCCCAGGTATTGCCCAGCATTTGCAAATCCTCTTCGTCCGTAGGGGCCACCGGGTGGAAATTTTTGCGCTCCACGAAATTGCCGTCTTCCGGAATTTCGTTGTGCCATTTGCGGCAAGCGGCCTCCCATTCCTGCTCGGTAGGCAAACGCAGGCCTTTCCAATTGGCATAGGCATCCGCCTCGTAGTAATTGATGTGGGTCACTGGCAGGTTCGGGTCTACTTTTTGCAAGCCCGCCATCGTATAATGCCACCATTCACCGTCTTGCTTGTACCAGTAGAGCGGAGCCTCGGCTTTATGGGCTTCCACCCAGCTCCAGCCGTCGTCCAGCCAGTAGCCGAAGTGTTCGTAGCCGCCGGCTTCCATGAACTCCATATACTCGCCGTTGGTCACGAGGCGGTTGGCAACTTGGTAGCCGTGCAGGTAGGTCTTGTGCGCGCTTTGCTCGTTGTCCCAGCTGAACTGCTCGCCTTGGTAGCCAATGTCATAAACCCCTTCTTCCATAGGCAAAAACTGCAAGGGGCGTGGCGCGGGGGCAGCCTCCGGAGACGCCTCTTGGTAAGCTTGGTGCAGCGGGTTGTGGCCGAGGATGTACTTGATGTCGGTGACCAAAAGCTCTTGATGCTGCTGTTCGTGCTGCAGGCCGACTTCAATCAGCCCGGCAATGTCCTGCGGCAGGTCATAATCATTGAATTGCCCGAGGAAGCGCGCCAGATGACGGTCGACGTACTCGCGGTACGATACGACTTCTTCCAGCGGCGGGCGGGTCAGGCTGCCCCGGCGGTCGCGTAGCAAGCGTGGCCCTTGGCTTTGGTAGTAGCTGTTGAAACAATAATTGAAGGCAGGTTTGAAGAGCTGGTAGCCTTCCAGGTGTTCAGCCAGGATAAAGTTCTCAAAAAACCAGCTCGTATGGCCGAGGTGCCATTTCGGCGGGCTGACAAAGGGCACAGGCTGTGCCACATAATCTTCGGCGTTCAGTGGGGCGCAAATATCTAAGCTTCTAGCCCGGACACGCTGAAAGCGAGCCAATAATGCGCTTGTGCGGTTGGCGTTGGTGCGAAGCGTCATAGTGTATCTTGGTGTTAATAAATTACGAAAGATTTGCTGTAAGGCAATATATCCTACAGGATTGGCTTATGCTGTAAGGTATCAAATGCTTACAATCGGCATACTGTATCGATTGTCTTCATTCATACCCGGTGTTAAGCGTTTACAATATTTCAATCGGAAACAGACGGTGATTGTTTTGCGCAATGGCGGCTTATTGGTGTGAAAAGCGGGAAATCGGTCTGCTTGGCCGAAAAAGCAGTGGGGGCGGGAAGGGCAAAGACCGATTCATATCCTCTACCGCTCACTCCCCCCACAATAGCTCTATAAAGAAAGGCTCACTACTACACGCAGTAAACCTCTCTTTTT
The DNA here is from genome assembly GCA_009908745.1 of Bacteroidota bacterium. GTDB lineage: Bacteria > Bacteroidota > Bacteroidia > Chitinophagales > Saprospiraceae > Phaeodactylibacter. The sequence goes on along the minus strand of JAAAOU010000362.1, from coordinate 3,013 downwards.
CCGTCTCGGGAGTTATTTTGCTGTAATTTAAGCTTTTACGGGCGTTTCTTCAAGTAAATCGAGTGAAGCTTTGATGGCTTGACGCAAAAAGGAGTCTGTCAGCTTGCATTGCTCGGCGGCTTCACCAGCGGCAATGACGGCTGACATCGGCAGGATGGCCCCTTTCCAATCCTCCGTTTTCCACTGTGCGCCGCTCGGCAGGCTAGGCAGCGTATCGTAGTTGATGTCACTGCCCTCTTTTACCCAGTGGTTGACATAGAAGTAGTGCTCGTCGCACAAGCTATCCGGTATAGCCATACCCATGCCTACGGTTTTTTGGGCATTGCTCTGGTCATCGAATTTGACGGTAAGCAGGCTTGCCGTGTCGAAATGGTGGGGCCAGGTGGCAACGTCTGAGGCGTGCTCGTATTCACCGGCTATAGGCTGTAGTACCAGTGTGGCGTTTCGACGGTAGCGCGCCAGCTCTTGATGAATAGATGGTGACACCATTTGGAATGGCGCGCCTTGCTTGAGTGGGTGGTCGGGGAGCTCAAAGTGCTCCATAGGCTCTATCTCCTTGCCTTTCAGCCCCAGCTCCCGCGCCTGCGTACGCACAAAACTCATGGCAGTGGTGAGGGTCTGCCCCGAGAGCGGGAAGACACCAAGGACCTCTTCGTTTTCGTCTATGAGTATCAGCTCGAACGTATCATAGGCTACCGCCATACGCACTCGGCGCTTTAGGCTGACTTCTTGGCTTGAAAGGGCTCTGATATTCGGGACCCACAGTAAGCTGGAGTGCGAGTCGTCCGAGGATTCAGTGCGTAAATTGTGCCCAAAAGTCGCCGGGAACTGGGCGGCATAGTGCAGTTGTTTTGTCGCTTCGTTAAGTTGTGCTTTTTCCGTTGCTGTTAAATGTTGCCAGTCTTCTTGTATTGCCATTCTACGTGTTTTTTCTGCTACATGAACAGAAGGGAGAGGGGATAGGTTTATTCCTTTCACAGAACTTATCGGCAAAGTTGGTGTTTGCAGCTTTTTTTGACAGGGGTGTTGTGTTTTTTCACAACTGTAGGGCCCGAGCGTCTAAAACCTTTTGATACGGCCATTTTTCTTCCGGATGCTGAAGGGCTCACTGGGCCGGCTTTCCTGATGAGCGCGGTTGACGGCTGTAACCACATAAGTATACACTTCCCGGTCACCCACATCGCGGTCAATGATGGACAAGGTTTCATCGGTGCCGTGGGGCGTGGTGATGTGCAAGACCGCTTCCGCTTCGTCCCGCCGGCCAGCGCGTGCTCCCTCAAAGCGGTAGACTACATAGTAATAAGGTGGCCGTTCTTTGTCCACTTTGTCAGGCCCGAATTTGATCTGGGCGTCGCCGCTTTTGTTGCGGACCTTCAGCTCAGGGGCGGCAAAAGTGCGTAGTTCCAAGCTAGGCCGTTCGGGGAGCAGAGCGGGCTGGCGGTAGAGCTGCCGAAGGCTGTCTTTGAGGCCGAGCGGGTCCGTCAGCACATAGCTGGAGCTGAAAAACAGCTGCCCGGCGATACGCCTGTTGCGGCGCCCAAGCTCTACTTGGCGTTTGATCTCATCGGGTTCGTCCCAGGCTTGTACCCGGTCGTTGCGCACTTTGTAAGCCGCGTGGCCGATGTAAAGCTCGGCGCTACCTTTATGCACCGACCACCAACGCTGCAGGCGGGCGTGATCGGCGGGTTCAAAACCGATATTCCAGTACAGCTGCGGGGCGATATAGTCGACCCAGCCGCGTTGAACCCAAGTTAGCACATCCGCATAAAGATGGTCGTAGGAAGTGATGTCGGCCGTGGTGGCAGAGCCAGAGCGGTCTTCTTTTTCATTGCGCCAAACTCCAAAGGGGCTTACGCCAAAGTAGACATGGGGCTTGCGGTCCTTGATAGCCGTGCTCGCCATTTCGATGAACTGATTGATGTTGTCGCGGCGCCAGTCCTCTACCGTCCGGAAACCTTGGCCGTGTAGCCGGAACGTGGCCGTGTCCGGAAAACGGCGCTTTGGGATGGGGTAGGGGTAAAAGTAATCGTCGATGTGTATACCGTCAATATCGTACCGGTCGACAACTTCGGCAATGACATCGCAAACGTGCTCCCGTACTTCGGGCAGCCCCGGATCAAGGTAGTAGCGTGGCCCGTAGCGCACTATCCAGCGTGGATGACGATTGTAAACGTGGCGTAGCGAAAGCTTATCGGTGTTGAGGTTCATCGTCGCCCGGAAAGGGTTGACCCAGGCGTGAAATTCCAAGCCTTGCCGGTGGGCTTCCTCCACCAAAAACTGCAGCACATCATATTCAGGGCGGGGCGGCCGGTCTTGCTCGCCGGTCAGGTAGGCAGACCATGGCACCAGCTCAGAGGGGTAGAAGGCATCCCCAGCGGACCGGACTTGGAAAAATACGGCATTGAAGCCCAGCTCGCGGTAGTCCTTCAGCAGGTTCTTCCATTCTTCTTGCTGGGCTACCGGCCAATTGGTCGGCGATTCCGGGTAATCGAGGTTCTTGGCAGTAGTCACCCATATGCCTCGCATTTCCCGCTTTGGCGAAGGGACTTCGTACTGTGCAAAAGCCAGTAAAGGGTACAGCCACATCAGCAGGAGCAAAAGCGGCCAATTGGGGTAGTAGGTATTCATAGTAGTTCAGGGTTGGTTTATCCTTCGTCAAAAACCGGTTTCTTGATCTGGCATTCTTCCAAAAGCCAATAGCGGTTGATGACGTTTTCGGTATCGTCAATTTTGCCCCTCAGCTCCTCCAGTTCTTTGACATAGTCCTTTTTGCTGTAGGTAGAGGCTTGGTGCTTGACCAGCACAAGTTTTTTGGCAAAACGCAGGAAGTTGGTATAGCCGCGCTTCTGCTCCACGGTCATCTTTCGGTTGCGGATCACATAGATACGGAACGTTTCGATCAAAGACAGCAACGCTTCGGTGTCTTTCAAGGCGTAGTAGGTGCGCAGCAGCAGAAACGTCGTGCTGAGGTGGTACTTGACATCCGTAAACTGCACGACAAGCAGGGCCGATA
>JAAAOU010000481.1 GCA_009908745.1 Bacteroidota bacterium | reverse complement strand
TATCAGCAGCGGGCCGAAACCAAGGTCGGCGCCAGCGAGGAGTGGCTGACCTTGAAATTCCGGTACATCCCCCCACAGTCGGGCGAAAGCAGCCGCCTGCTGGAGCAAACGGTCTCCACAGATGAGCTGCAGGAGAAGGGCAGCGACAATTTCCGGCTAGCAGCCGCGGCGGCTGGCTTCGGCATGCTGCTGCGGGATTCCGAGCACAAGGGCGACCTGACTTGGGAGACCTTGCAGGAGCTGGCCGACAGTACCGTGCAGCACGACCCGCACGGCTACCGGAAGGAGCTTTGTGTGTTGATTCGGAATGCGGGGCAGTTGTAGTGAGCGGGATGCTGCTGGCCCGTACAAATAATTTCAAAAAATCAAACAAAAACGTATATTTGCCCCGTCTAACCAACGGTTCGCAATGAAGCAACTCCTCTATTCCTTGTTTGGCTACCGCTTTATCTATTTGGGGATGTCCACCCGCAACCCCGGGCGGATCAAAATCGGCATTGCGCGGGATGTACGGTCGCGCTGGAAATCCATCGGCCGCAGCATGAAAGGCTGGCAGTTTCCCGTGTTTTTCCTGCCCTGCTTTTTCGCCGACTGGTTCGAAGGGCATCTGCACCGGGTGATGAAGCGCTTCAACCGGCCGGTACAGGGCGATGGCGGCAGCGAGTTTTTCTCCTACCTGCACCCGATGAGCTGGGTGGGCTGGTCATATGTGTTTTTGTGTATCATCTGGGCGTTCGTGATCAGCCACTTGCTGATTTATTTTGCGCTCTCGGGCCTCTGGTGCTGGTGGATGGAAACGGAGTTTTGGGCCTTTCAGCAGCGGATGCTGGAGTTTTTGAAGTTGTGGGTGTTGTAGGCCTGGTATTTAGGGTGTTGTCTGGTATATCATCCGTCCTGCGGATTTTGGCATCAGGTGTTACCCCTTATGCTTTGTAAGGCTGTGGAGCTGCTGTGCGTTGCTTTTCCGCCCCACCTGTAGGCTGGCTTAGAGCCAGTCTACAGATAGGGCGGGCTGCGGGTTGTCGCTGACGACACAACTGCTATGGCTTGCGAAACCGCAATGATAAAGAGTTTAAATCCCTAGGGGGAGAACCTCATCAGACCGAACAGCCTAGTCTAATAGCCCGCCACCTCTTCCAGCGGCACCACCCCCGGCACCGCTTCCCGCTCTGCCAAGAAGCGTTTGGCCCGCACAAAGGTCATCAGCCGCTCCGGTGCGAAGTTTGGTGTTCCCGGGCGCAAGCTTTCGACTTTCACCATGCCGGCGGCGTGAATGATCTCACCGTCTCCTCTGTAGATAGCCACGTGCGTGATCTTCTCGGGGGTATCTGCGGTGGCCGCCCGGCCGAAGAAGAGCAAATCGCCGGCTTGCAGGTTTTGGAGGCTGGTGTCGGCTTGTATTGCCACCCCACTGTGGACTTGCTGGGAGGCGTCCCGCGGCAGCATCAAGCCGTTCAAAAAGAAGACCGTTTTCGTGAAGCCGCTGCAGTCCATGGCTTTGCCCGAGGTGCCGCCCCACAGGTAGGGCCGGCCGAGAAAACGTTCGGCGGTCTGCAAAATTTGTGTAGCATCGGGGGCGGGGCGATTGAGCCATTGCTCATAGGGCATTAGCTGGCCTTCAGGTACGTAGCCTGTCCGCCCATCGGGGAACTGTGCCTTCACAAAACCCTCTCCAGCAGACTGCGCTGCTAAGATATTTCCCGCCATCAGGTCGGAGACAGGGCGAGCGTCGGTTGACGGTGAGGCGTAAACCATGCCAAAATCGGGCAGGAAAACCACCTTTTCCCGGGCCTCCCAATCTTGGTAAGCCTTTTCGTCCATGAGGGTGAAGCCGGCTTCGTCCAACCATCCGAGATAGCCATCGGGCGTTTGCACCAAATACCAATCTTCTTCTTTCTTGTACACATTAAGTGGAGTACCCAATGTGGCTTGGGTGGATAATTCGGCGGAATGCCGCGCCTCCGAGCGGATGTTGCAGGCCGATAAGCGGACGATGCCGTGGTGCTGGCCGTTCAGGTTTTCGGCGGGCAGTAGGCTTACTGCATGATCCACCCCTAAATCCGTTAGGCCCTTTTCCAGTTCCGTTTGCGCGTCCGGCAGGTTGGTCTCGCCCCGGATAATCCACTTGCCATCCCGAAACTCGGGCTCCAGCTGCAGCAGGGCCACCCGCTTGTCCGGCGCGTGGGCTTTGCGCATTTCATCGATGAAGGCTTGCAGCTCGGGGGGCAGAGGCTTGGCCTCGCCCGCTTCGTCAGCGCAGCCCCACAGCGCTGTGCAGAGGAGCAGGAAGAGGAAGTGTGGCCGCATGTGGATAAACGGTAGGATAAGAAGCCGGTAAAGCGGGCTAAAAGCAATGGGTTGATTCAGCTTCCTTACGCTTGATAAAATTGTGTTCAGCCTTTGTTCCATATCGGTGTTCAACATTTGCCAGCTATAGTAGCAACTAACAGCCGGAATTCCCACCCTTTTCCCACAATTCGATGGTTTTTTTTGATGAATTTTTGGACCTCATCCTCAAATGTAAGTTTGGGTTTACCGATGTGCGACCCCCATGGGAGTCAACCATTAGTAAAAAATAGCTTCCATCTTTTAATTGACGCCGTAGGTGTCACACTTCCAGCGAAAAAGAGGGGCTGATGCGACAATTTGGTTGGCGTCCGTTTGCCGCCTGTGATTGTTGTAAAAAACTTTGTTGGTGTTTATTGGTTTTGAGCAGGTGTTATCACTGTCATCTAGTGATTGCTCAAATTTATAGGAGTGCTTTTAAAAAAAAACAGCTATAAAACTTGCATTGTGCCCCTATTGTCAGTATATTTATGTCTATTTAAAATACAGCGCGCCCTGACTTGTTATATCGAACTCATGACGCTGTAACGCTGAGCGTTGACGCTCTTTTGCACAAACGTATATAAAACCAAGGAAGTGGCAAGGTAGATATACTCGGAACGGAGAGGTTTGGGCGTAAGGCACAAACCCGACGCACGAGTATATGCCGACCCGCCTGCCTTTGCATGTCGGGCAGGCACGAAGTCATGGTTGGTCCCAAACTACTTCGTCGTCGGTATATATTCGCCTAGCCACTTAATGCCATGCTATTATTAACCCCCGCTTTAGCCGCAATTGAGGTGTGGTTTAAAGCCTGAAAAGCTACGCAACTGTATGAAGCGCTTTCCGTTTTACAAGCAATTAGATGCTATGGATTGTGGTCCAAGTTGCCTCCGAATGATTGCTAAATACCACGGCAGGTCTTATTCGCTGCAACATCTAAGGAATATATCTTATATCGACCGGGAAGGGGTTAGCTTAAAGGGCATCAGCGAAGCTGCCGACCGGATTGGTCTACAACCGATGGCCGTCAAAATTCCCTTTTCTGCGCCCAATGGATCCCCCTCGCTACTAGTTGCTCCCATGCCAGTTATTGCCCATTGGAACCAGAACCATTTTATTGTAGTCTATAAGGCGAATAAGAAATATGTATGGGTAGCAGACCCAGGCGCAGGAAAGTTTAAACTCCCAGTGAATGAATTCAAAGCAGGTTGGTTAGCGGATGGCCAAAAAGGGATATGTTTGCTGCTATCTCCAGGAGGTCAATTTTATCAAGAAGAAGAGCAAAAAGATAAACCTTTAGGTTTTGCTTATCTGCTACAGTATTTGAAACCTCACCGTAGGCTCCTTGTGCAACTAGTGATTGGACTGGCATTAGGCTCCCTTTTCTCTCTTGTTTTTCCGTTTTTGACCCAGTCAGTTGTTGACATCGGTATTCAGAATCAGAATATTGGCTTTATTTATTTGCTGCTGATTGGCCACTTAACACTTTTCCTTAGTCAAACAGCAGTGCGTTTCATCCAAAACTGGATATTGCTGCATATAGGCACCCGTATCAACATCAGTCTAATCAATGACTTTCTTAGCCGTTTAATGCGGCTTCCTATCGGTTTTTTCGATACGAAAATGACGGGTGATTTATTGCAACGAATTGGCGATCATAGACGTATTGAGTCTTTTCTAACCCAGTCAGCGCTTTCTGTTATATTTTCTGTTTTCAATCTCATTGTTTTTAGCCTTGTGCTGCTGTATTACTCCATCACCATATTCACAGCTTTTGCAATAGCAGCTGTACTTTATATACTGTGGATCACTTTTTTTCTCAAAAAAAGGCGAGAGATTGATTACCGTGCATTCCAGCAGATGTCAGATAATCAAGATACTTTGATAGAGCTTGTACAGGGAATGCAGGAGATAAAACTGCAAGGTAGCCATGCCAAGCGACGATGGCGGTGGGCCGAAATACAGGCTAAGCTTTTTAAAGTGCAGATCAAGTCATTGGTCATCACCCAATTTCAAGATGGAGGGGCTTCATTCATTAGCCAGCTGAAAGACATTCTCATCACCTTTATTGCGGCTAAAGCGGTCATTGATGGTCAGATCACATTAGGTATGATGTTGGCAATCCAGTATATTTTAGGACAGCTTAATGCCCCACTTGCTCAATTGGTGGGGTTTGTGCGCAGCGCCCAAGATGCGAGGATCAGTTTGGAAAGATTAGGTGAGATACAAAACCAGCCTACCGAGGACGCTGAAGATCACAATAAGTCTAGCCTCATCCCACAGGGGGATATTGTACTCAAAAATGTCCACTTTCGCTACAATAAGCTTCACGATTGGACACTAGAAGACATTAATCTGACCATCCCCCGCGGGAAGGTAACAGCATTAGTAGGGGTAAGCGGAAGCGGCAAGACTACCTTACTCAAATTACTATTGGGGTTTTACCCTCCGGAAAAAGGAAGCATCAGCATTGGTCCCGCCAATTTAGAGCGTATCCGTGCAAACGTATGGCGACAGCAGTGCGGAGTGGTCATGCAGGACGGCTATATCTTCTCCGATAAAATTGCCAATAATATTGCGGAGAGCGAAAAGGGCTATTTCGGTGGCAACCATATTGAAAAACTGCAACATGCCGTGCATGTCGCCAATATACAGGACTTTGTAGAGCAGCTACCTCTGGGGTACAATACAATGATAGGTGCGAAGGGTAACGGCATCAGTCAAGGGCAACGGCAGCGGCTGCTGATAGCGAGGTCGGTCTACAAAGACCCGGAGTTTTTATTCTTTGACGAAGCGACTAATGCTTTGGATGCCAATAACGAACGGGAGATTATGGAGAAACTTAATCAGTTTTTTGAAGGTCGTACTGTAGTCGTTGTTGCCCACCGATTGAGCACAGTACGGCATGCTGATAAAATCGTGGTCATTGATGATGGGCGAATCGTAGAAGAGGGCTGCCACGATAGCTTGGTCCGAAAAAGTGGGGCCTATTACACGCTTGTGAAAAACCAATTAGAACTCGGTAATTAATATTTCCCAAAAACCTTTTGATATGCCTTCTGAAAATGGACTGAATGTCAGGGCTGCTGCCCCCCAAGATGAATTGCAGGAAATGCTAGGACACCCTCCTGGCTGGATAATGCACTCAGGTATTACCGTTATCGCTTTTGTCATGGCAATAGGACTTTTACTCAGTTGGTTAATCCGCTACCCTGATGAGCTAGCGGCTACTGTAGTACTTGAGCAAGCCCGCCCTCCTCACGAATTGCGGTCTTTGATCTCTGGGCGGGTTGACACCTTATTATATAGAGATAGGACGAAAGTGTCTATTAATGACCCCATTATACTATTAGAAAGTGCAGCGGATTGGAGGGATATCGACCGGCTGCTTGAGGGGTTAACAGACGATAGTGGTCAACTTCCTTTGTTCAATGAACCTTTAGAACTAGGCAATATACAATCCGCTTGGGCTAATTATGTACAAGCGTCCAAAGATTGGTCAAATTTTCAAAACCGAACGATTTTTAAAGAAAGGCAACAAGCTCTAGAGCAGGAAATAAAGTCCTTGAAAAAGCTAGCTAATGCTTACAGCGCCCAAAAAGTAACTTTCGTCGAAGAGCAATCTCTAGTTCAAAGTGAAATGAACCGGACCGATGCTTTGCACCAAGAGGGGGTACGGAGTACTGCAGAGTGGGAGCAGCAAAAGATGCAAGTACTGCAGTATGAGCGCCAACTGAAAAACTTGGAGGTGACGATGCTGCAAAACGAGGCGCAGATTCAGCAGCTCAAAACGCAGCTCGCTACGTTGAAAGATGAATACTTGCAAAGCCAGAACGCTCTGCAACTTGCCATCGAGCAGGCAAAAAAACAACTCATTGGAAGTTTGCAGGAGTGGCAGGCTCAGTACTTACTGCGTAGTCCGATTGCCGGACAACTGGAATTACTCCGCCCTGTGCAGCCTCATTCGACTATACAGGCTGGCGAGCTCTTAGGTACAGTGGTGCCAACCGAGCATAAACGGGGACAGTCTATCGCCCACCTGCTAGTGCCCGCTGGTGGTATTGGGAAGATAAAGATAGGCGCACCTGTGAAAATCAGTCTTGATGCCTATCCAGAGACAGAATTCGGTCAGCTTAACGCCCGAGTTACTGCCATAGACGAAACCCCTCAACGTCAAGAAGATGGCAGTTGGGTTTACAGCGTGAAAGCCCAATTACCTGATTCGCTTCGCACAACTTATGGCAATATCCTGCCAATAACAGCCCGGATGCCAGGTCAAGCAGTCCTTATCACAGAAGACCGTAGAATATTAGAGCGAGTATTTGCTCGTTTGGTCGATTTGGTGAAGAATTGAAAATCTCTTTGTACATATAAAAACCTAGCATTATGAAAATGACTTTTCGAGAGCGTCTCCAAAAATTAGACCGGCTACACCATTTGATAAAAAGAAAAGGAACGGGCAGTGCCGAAGAGTTGTCGGAACGCCTGAATGTCTGCCCAAGGACCGTTTACCAGCTACTCAATGACCTTCGCTATCAGGGGGCTTCGATCTCTTACGACCATAAGCGTCGTTCTTATTGCTACACGCAAGAAACGGAGTTTTACTTCACGCCTTTGATCAATCGTTCCGGTGAGAAAAGAGTAAAAGGAGGAAAAAATTTGAATTATTTTTTCCACTGCACGTATGCTGCAGTGGATGGGCGTAGTTTTACAGTATGATTGAAAGAATAAATAGTCGGATTCGTCTTACTGGGGTTCAAGTCATTCGTTTAGTAATGATAAGAATCTAACTTCTTTACTTCTACAATATGGCATTTATAGAAGTTGATAAAGTAAGAAAGGTTTCTTGTTTCGAATAAAAGCACCAAGGCAAAACTGGTTATTGTATTCTAAATATCTAAAATGTTAAGTTGTTTGTCTTTTTTGTTGCAATGCGTTTCAATTACAAGATAAAGCATTTGCATACAACATAAATACCCTTACATGCATATTACCAAACTTCATTTAAAGTTATGGTAGGGTAAAATTCAGCGAACATAAAAAATCTATTATATGCTTTCTTTGTCACTTAGGAGCGAAACAGATATTGATAGAATTATCGAAGTCGTTTGGAGAACTTTGAAAGTTTTAGGTGTGCAGGCTGAAAAGAAAGAGGTTTTTAAACTTTTACAAGAACATCCAAATGCTAATTCGTTGCTTGGAGTTCACGATACACTTAACTTTTATGGAGTAGATAATGTAGCAGTTACGTTAGATAATGATAAACTTAAAAGTTTAGATCCACCCTTCATAATGTATATATCAAATAAAAATCAATTCAAATTAATTACTGCAGAAGAAAACGGCTACTTAAGTGTCGAAGGTCAACATGAAAAAGAACACATCAATAATTTCTTAGACCATAAAGATTTAATCACTATTTTAATAAGCAACACAGTTGAACAAAATATATCAACTCGTAAATCACTTAAGAGTATAGTCAAAGGTATAATGGTAATGTTTTTTGTAGTGTTAACTACAGTATTGATATGGTACATACTCAGCACAGGTAGTGTTAATTTAATACTCTCTTCTCAATTTAGCTTAATGCTGATATTTAAGTTGCTAGGGATAATGGTTTCTTGGCAACTCCTGAAACAGCAAGTAGGTGTTCTACCAAATAAATTCGTTAAAAGGATATGTAATTTTAATAGAAAAACTAATTGTGATAAAGTATTGAATTCAAAAGGATCTAAATTTGCAAATCTAGCTACCTGGAGTGAAATTGGCTTTTCGTATTTTGCAGGTGGAGGGATTTGTATTCTTTTAGCTATAATGGTTGACATACGACTCATACAGACTGCTTCATTGATCAGTATACTTGTGTTTCCTTATACTATATTCTCAATAGTTTACCAATGGAAAATAGCAAAAGCATGGTGCCCTCTTTGTATTATAATACAGGTCATTCTTGCATTGGAATTTACCGTGGCTTTAACTTTTGAACCAAGCATCGTTCTTTTGACTAAAATGTCAATATTAAAGTATTTACTGATTTTTATTTTATTTATGGTTGCTGCCTTTTCGTTTGTTAAAGCAATTTTACTGGCAACAACTAAAAAAGCTGAGTCTGAAAACTACAGAAACCTGTATAAAGAAATAAAGTACAATTCTATCGTATTTTGGTCTCTATTGCGTTCTGCAAAAATAATACAAAATCTACAGGATATAGAAGATGTGGGAATGATATTAGGGAATAAAGAGAGCAAAAGGTGGATTTTAGTAGTGTATAACCCCTTTTGTGAATATTGTTCCGAGCTTGGTAGGCAGTTGATCGATATATTAAAATCTAATGCAAACATTAAAATACAATTAGTATTCTTCGCTACGGACAAAAATAGCGTGCATGCATCAATGCAAATGCTTGATATATACTTAGCTAAAGGTTCGGAGGAAGCTATACAATATCTGCATCATTGGTTTAATAGTAATTCTACTCAAGCTAAACGGCAACGGTCGAATTTGAATAATACCGCTAATCAAAAAGATAGTGGTTTTGAACATATTGAACAAACTAGAATCTGGGCCAAAAAAGAAGGCATAGAGGGTACTCCTATGATATATTATAACGGACATGAGTTGCCGTCTCAATATAACCTCAAAGACTTAACATATTTCATCAGATTTTCTTAAACCTAAAATTTATTCTTATGGAAGAGTTAATCAAAAAGCTTGGTATTACTAATGAGCACATCATCTCCATTGAAAAAATGAAGTTTGTGAAAGGAGGGGCGAACCTTCATTGTAGTTGTACCGGAGGAGTATCAGGATGTTGGTACTATCCTGGGACTTCTGGCGGGAATGGCAATGATATCCCAGTACATGAGGATTTAGCAAGTCACTGTGAAACTTCACCTGGGGCAAACGACGGAACTGGTGCCTGTTCTTACACGGACCGATGTGCTGCTCAAGCCCTAGAAAATCCTAGTACTGGATATCTAAATCAACAATTAGCTCATTAGATAGACTTTGAGCTGTTTGTTTCATAGTCGAGGTATCCAAAAGTTTTGAAAGGTTTGGGAGAGTTTTTGTCTTTGTGGTGAAAATACTACAAAGACAATGCTTTCCTTCTCTCTTAGTGCAATCGACTTCGATATTGAAAACATCAGAAACCTAAGTTTCGTATTAGACAAACATACCTAAGATGTAGGCTGATAACCCAAGATTTGTGAATCATGACTTGCTATTTCTCCGCCACTCTTCGCCAAAAAGCCTCGCTGACTTCACTGTGGGATCCCTTTTTCCCCACGCTTCGTGTAGGCTATGCGTACGTTTTTTGACTCGATAGCAGAAAAAATAGCAGCGTCATGACTTTCACAAACCCAAAGTTGTCAGCCTAAAATCAATGTTGCCTTTGATTCAGGACCGTATTATGACCTTTTATTAATACGGTCTACAGTTTTCTCCAGACAACTTGCTTAGAAGGAGAAAAGAATTTCAACGCCACTAAGACACTTTTTTAGATGTAAGGAGTGTAGCTTGACAAGAAATCAGCCAGACGTGTTTATGGGGAGTAAAAATTCGTAGATCAGATGAAAAGCATTAGGTTTACGTCCCTAATCCTGAGGTCCTAAAGCATTAGGAGGCGAACACAATAGATTACACACCCTACTTTTTATAGTCTGATAACTTAGGATTCACAAACCTTAGGGTGTCAGATCATAGATGTTGATTCTAAAAAAGATTAATTACAATTAAATCTAATTCACATGACCAAGACAGCACAAGAGATAATAAGAAATAGCTGCTATTTATCATTAAGGCAAAGCAACAAGCATAAGGGGCTAAATCGTATGCTATCGGTCTGTGTATTTTTATTGTTATTGTGTCCAACCCTATCTCTTTCACGGACAATTGTGAATGTATCTTTCCCTGAAGAGTACCCTTTTGATACAGTCGTGTATTCTTATGCTGAAAGTTATGGCTTGTTTGAAGTTCAACATAAGTCAAAACTTGAGTATGGGAAATCAGAAATAGTACTTCCAAGTAACATTACTGACGCTGTAATGGTACGCATATCATATCAAAAGCGCAGTGTACAGAAACTACAAGAGCATCTGGTTCTTTTTATGCTGCCTAATGACAGTGTTAGTCTTGTTTTTACTTATCAAGGTAAAGGACCTGATTTAAAAATGGAGATCTACGGAGCAAACGCTGCCGGACATCAAGAATTCCTTGACTTTAAAGACCATTTCCCCAAGTACACGGATTATATGAACTGGTTTTATGACATCAATCCAGATGTGGAAGGTGTTGCGGATACCGTTATCAGAAAAATTGAATCTATTGTAAAACCATACAACGATCTTCTAAATCTAGGTAGAATTGATTCCTCATATGCCAATATAGTTGCAAATCACTTGAAATCAACGCTTTGCTCAAGGCTGCTATCAGATGTTTTCAATGTCCGATGGGGTAGGTTTGGATCCGGTTTCGATCAAGAAAAACGATTGCGTACTGGGAAGAAAATCAATTGCTATTGTGATCTTGCAGAAGAACACGCTCTAGTAAACACAAGCTTTGCTCTATTTCGCTCTGCAAAGCTCAAATATAAGCGGATGATAACTAATAATAAAAAAGAGTATGCGCAACTGCCTGACACTATTGTGAATGAAGGATATAAAGCACTTCATATCTCAAAGAAACACGCGCATTTGTTATTGGAGCCAGATGATGAACTTCGTGAATTTTTGATCGCATATCAGCTTTATTTTGAATTTTCATCACTCATAGGAAACGAATTTGACAGGGACCGAAAAGCTTTATTTCAACTATTTAAAAGGGAATACCCTGGAAGCAAGTATTTAAATGTTATTCACGATGAACGGTTTCGGAACACTCAAAAGTTGATTGAAGCGGCGAATACCTCCTCTACTCAACCATACCCAGATGAATATTACGCTAAATGGGCACCTATTATCATTGATGATAGTGGGAGTATAACAGATTTCTCATTTTCTAAAGAGGGGGTAAATCTTCGAGAGGGGAAATATTTCATTGATGTTTGGGCAACTTGGTGCTTAAGCTGCTTGGAAGATTTTAGTTCTAATGCATCTACAGATAGTATGCTAAGCTCTATGGGGTATGACAGGTTATACATATCTGTTGATTCTCCTGATCGTAAATATAACGAATGGGTGAGTATTATTGATAAATACCACCTTGGAGGTTATCATATTTTAGCTGGTGAAGAGCTGAAGGCTTTGTTGTTCAAGAATCAGTACTCAAAAAAAGTGTCAAAGATCCCACGTTATTTGATATTAATAAATGGTACCATTGTTGACTATAACGCCCCTTCTCCTAGGAATCGACTGCAGTTGTATGATGCTCTAAAATCTGAGTACAAGTTAGAAAGTGAGTAATTGGGAGAAGATGTGATTTTGTAGTGTTTGGTGTAACCTTGTACTAATTGTGCATAAATAATCGAGCGAGTGCCCGATACTTGTGTCAGAGGTTATATGGTAGAACTAATACTACGTTGGAATCTCTAAGCGTAAACAAGATGGTCATATAGATACTTATTCTCTTGGGTGAGCGTAAAACTTCGGCGTTAATTAAAAGATGGGAGCTATTTTTTACTAACATTCGTCCTTTGTTGGGGGCGTACATTAGTCACCATGGGTTCAAACCATATTACCGACTCCAGCGGAGTCACACTTTTCAGCCTTAAAGAGTCTACGAACCGATTGTAACAACTTGGTTTACACCCAACTCTTTTAGCTATAGACTTGTCATAGCTATCAGGTAGGCAGAGGAGCTTACTACTTGAACTGTGTTTAACAAAGCAGATTTTGTTCGAGCAATCGAATTTTTGCGCCGCTTAACGTGCGTAATATGGTTTTACAATACTAAATTCTATAAAGTAGTGCGGTCATGTTTAATCCCGTAATATTGTGCTGTGTCTTTATGTTTTTGTACGCCTCTTCTTGCAATAGCTGGTCTTAATTTTGGTGATGAAATTTATGAATTTATCACCTTAAACCCTTGTCCAGTTTTTGGGGTGAGGCTCACGATGCCTTGCTCGATGCCCTGCTCCCTTACTTCCTGCAGAATGGCTTCTTTCAGTCCCATAGCTTGTCTCGATTTAGTGATTTTCTGGGCATCACTTTCAAATTTAAGCTTATTCTCTATATTTTCTAAGCCCGTGTAGTGGTTGATGAAGTCGTATAACCGCCTGATCTTCGGTTTGCTGAGTCCACGGGATAGCAAATGGCGAAGCATCTCTAAGAAAAATAATAACTTCGCACCCATGAGGACAATCATCATAGCATCACTATTGGCGCTGCTGTGGAGCTGCAGTGCCGAGCCCCCTTCAGAAGGCGCTGAGGCCGCAAACCCGAAGGACGCCGCGGCTTCTGTGATCCAGCAAGCCCTGCAAGCACACGGCAGCACCTTGCTAGACAGCAGCACCGTACAATTCCGCTTCCGCAAATATGCGTACGAAGCCGAGCGGCAAGGCGGCCAATACCGCTACACCCGCACCTTTGTCTCGGAAGACGGCGATACCATACGCGACCAGCTGACCAACGACGCCCTCCGCCGCAGCATCAACGGCGAGCCCGTGGAGCTAAGCGCCAAAGACAGCGCTGCTTACGCCGGCTCCGTCAATTCGGTGGTATACTTTGCGCTGTTGCCTTACTTTCTGCAAGACCCCGCCGTGCAAACGGAGTACTTAGGCGAAACGACGATCAAAGGGGAAGCGTACGATAAAATTAAAGTCGTCTTCCGGCAGGAGGGCGGCGGTACGGACTACGAAGACGAGTATGTCTACTGGTTCCACCGCGGCCGGCACACCATGGACTACCTAGCCTATAATTACCAGGTGAACGGCGGCGGTGCCCGTTTCCGGGAAGCCTATAACGTACGCAACATTAATGGCTTGCGTATCGCGGACTACCGGAATTACAAGGCAAAGGGCGATAGCCGCGCGGTCGCTACTTTCGACTCCCTGTTTGAGGCCGGAAGCCTGGAGCAAGTCTCCCTGATCGAAACCGAAAACGTAAGCCTCCGCCAATGAAAGTCCTGATCGTCCGCTTTTCTTCCATCGGAGATATCGTGCTCACCACGCCGGTTGTGCGCGCCGTAAAGCAGCTTGGCGCTGAAGTCCATTATTTGAGCAAACGCTCCTTTCAAAGCCTATTGCAGCCCAACCCACATATAGATAAGGTATGGGCCATTGACAAAAAAGTGGGCGAGGTAAAAGCGGGCCTACAGCAACAAGACTTTGACTACGTCATCGATTTGCACAACAACCTGCGCAGCCTGCAAGTCAAGTGGGCGCTTTCGGCGACAGCCTACACCTTCGACAAGATCAACTGGGAAAAGTGGCTGATGGTCAACTTCAAGATCAACCGTTTGCCCGGCCAACATATCGTGCACCGCTATATGGCACCGGCAACGCGTATCGGCGCGGCTTACGATGGGCAGGGCTTAGACTATTTCATCCCGGAGGAAGACGAGGTGGCCATGGCTCCCCTGCTGGCCACGGAAGCTTTCGGCGGCAGCCCGGAGGCACCTCCCTACATCGCTTTCGCCATTGGCGCGGCGCACAATACCAAGCGTATGCCCACGGACCGCATTATCGCCCTCTGCGATCAACTGCCCCTGCCGGTGGTCTTGCTGGGCGGGCCAGGCGAAGCGGAGGAGGGCGAGGCTATAGCCAAAGCGGTGCGGCAGCAACAAGTCGTCAATACCTGCGGCCGGTTCAACATCAACCAATCGGCCTCCGTAGTACGGCAAGCCGCCAAAGTCATCACCCACGATACGGGCATGATGCACATCGCCGCCGCCTTTCAAAAACAGATACTGTCGCTCTGGGGAAATACCATTCCTGCCTTTGGGATGTATCCTTTTTACCCGGACGGCGTACAAAAGAATAGCACGTTTGAAGTAGAAGGCTTGAAGTGCCGCCCCTGCTCCAAGATCGGCTTTCAGCAGTGTCCGAAGGGCCATTTCAAGTGCATGCGCGGCATCCCTTTGGAAGAGGTCGTCAGCGCCGCGGAGTGAACGGGCAGCGGATTTTGACCTTTTGTCGGCTATCAGGGAGAAAATTCAGGCGCATGCTATTGGGGGATGGGGCATAAGCTCTAACTTGCCCGCAGTTTTTATACTTTTGTGGGAGAAAAAAATTATCTTTCGGCTTCGACTATGGGAAACGGCGCTAGTCGCAGCGCTTCCCAAACCAGCCAAAACAATAGAACTCTATGAAGCTAGTAAAACCTCTACTCTTATTTTTTTGCTGCTCCTTCTTAGGAAGCTTGTCCGCGCAAGACCTGCACTACACCTTGTTTAATATGTCGCCGCTCTCGCTGAACCCCGCCAATACCGGTGCCTTCTTCGGCTCCGTGCGCGTAGGGGGCATTTACCGCGGGCAGTGGTGGGCCGTCAATTCCGAGCGGGGCTACAATACGCCCGGCGGCTACGTGGATGCGCCTATCATCCGGGGCTTCCGCGATCAGGACTGGGTAGGGGTTGGCGCTACGCTGATTCAGGACCGCTCCGGCTCGCTGAATTTCATTACCAACCAGAACATGCTGTCTGTCGCCTACCACCTAGGGCTGGGTAAAGACGGCAACTCTGTACTGACGCTGGGCCTGCAGGGTGGCAGCATCAACCGCAGCCTGAATTCGCGGAACGTAAGGCTGGCAAGCCAGTTTGAAAATGGAGGATTTATAGAAGAGGTAAATGACCCGGTTCTCCAAGGTGGCGGGGCAGGGACGACGAATCCAAATCAGATGCGAGGCGAACAGAACGACATAGAAACCAACTACCTAGACTTACGCGCTGGCCTGCTGTTCAAATCCAAGCTAGACGACGATTTCGATAATGTCGAAGTCGGCTTGGCATTCGGGCGTATTAACAACCCGGAGTACCTGTTCGGCACCCAAGGCACCGGCAACAACGACCTCAGCCGGCGCGGTATGCTCATCACGGCCCACGCCCGCTACGAGTGGGCACTGAACAAAAAGTGGTCCGCCGCGCCTACGGCGATGTTCCAAACCGTGTCTGGTGCACGGGAAATCAACCTGCAGGGCTGGATGGGCTACGACCTGAAAGATTTCAAACCGGACCAAGAGACCAAACTGCACTTTGGCCTTGGCTACCGGGTAGGCGATGCAGCCAAGGTACTGGCTGGGCTAGATTACGGCCCGTTGCGGGTAGCGGCCGCTTTTGACGTGAACGTCTCCGAGTACAACGTAGCCACGGACTACCAAGGGGCGTTCGAGATCGCGGCTTTCTACATCTTCAAGATTTACAAGGAGCCGGAGATCAAGCCCGCTATCCTTTGCCCGGAACTCTAGTGTTTTAACAAAATTTTAAAAAAGATCGGCCCGCAAGTGTCGTTTATATAAAGATACATTATTTCGTGTGCTGGCTACCGCTGCGAATCGACCGAAAGCGGCGGCGAGCAAGCTGCTTTCCGCAAAGCAGTCAGCGCATCAAACTACCAAAGCTATTTATGAAAAACGCACTGATACTTCTGCTCACATTCGGCTTTTTGGGAGGGGGGATGCTGCAGGCGCAGCCCATTACGCAGTCTTCTTACGAAGAAAACCTGAAAGCCGCGCGGAAGGCTTATGCCAATAACGACTTCATCAACGCGCTGGAACGCTTCGAAACGGCCTACGATGACCGGGGTGAAGATAGCCTGCGGGATACCATCGCTTACCTGGAGTTCCGCATTCGCGACTACCGCTCGGCAGAACGGACCTACCGCAGCATCCTGCGCCGCGCCGAGGAAGGCGAGAAAGACCACCTGCGCTTTACCTACGGCCGCCTGCTCAAAATCAATGAGAAGTACGAGGACGCCATACCGGAATTCGAGCAGTTCCTCAAAACCAACCCCGGTGACAGCCTAGAGACACTGGCAAAGAACGAAATGGCGGGTATCGAGCTGGGGCAGGAGCTTCCCGAGAACCTAAAAGGCGTTTCTGTCGATTTTGCCGGCCGCGACATCAACATGAAAACCTCGGAGTATACGCCCGCGCTGGCCAAGCAGGGCAACGAGGTCTACTTCGCCGGCTTCGATGCCGATGACGTTATCTATATGGAGCTGGAGTCCGGTGGGGAAGAAGGCGCGGATAGCGGCAGCAGTACCCGCTCAGATGCCAAAAGCGACAAGAAAAAAGACAAGAAAAACGACAAAGGCGGGGAAGAGGAGGTCAACAAATACGCCCTCATTTTCAAAGCTACCCGCGACGATAGCGAGTGGGGTGAACGCCAACCGCTCGGCGGCGAGGTCAACCGGCCTGAATATCATAATAGTAATGTAGCACTGTCTAAAGACGGGCGTACCATGTACTTTACCCGTGCCAAGCTGCAAGGCAATACGCTGGAAGAAAGCAAACTCTTCTACAGCGTAGACGGCGGCGGCAGCTGGCAAGGGGCCAACGAAATCAAAGGCATCAATGGGGAATACCTGGCTAAGCACCCGGCACCGGGCGAGCTCTTTGGCAAGCAGGTGCTGTTCTTTGCTTCTGACATGGAAGGCGGCTACGGCGGCTACGACCTCTACTACGCGACCCGCATAGGCGAAGGGGAGTACAACAACCCCGTCAACCTTGGCGCTACCATCAACGGACCGGGGGACGAAGTGACGCCCTACTACCGCGAGGGGAACCTGTACTTTGCTTCCACTACCCACCCGGGCTTGGGCGGCTTTGACCTGTTTTACTCCACTTGGGATGGCTCCGACTGGTCGCCGGTACTCAACATGGGCCGCGGCTACAATACAAGCTACGACGACAAGTCCTTCACACTGGACGATGAAGGCTACTTTGGCATGCTGACGTCCAACCGCCCCGAAGGCGGGCGCTCTGCTTACGGGCGGACTTGCTGTGACGACCTCTTCACGGTGGATATCGCCCGTATCGTAGTCGATATCGTAGTGGGGACTTTCACCAAAGACAAAAAGCCGCTGACGGGTGCAACGGTAAACCTTGTGCCTACGAAAGGCAAGCCTAACTCACAGCCTACGGGGGATAAGAGCAACGTAGTCGGCTTTGACCTAGCACTGGAAACCGAGTACCTGTTGATCGGCACGCACCCGGACTACTACCCCGATACGGTGCGCCTGAATACAGTAGGGGTGACCGAGTCCAAATCACTGGAACACCGTTTTTACCTAGAAGCCAAGCCGGTGCCCCCGCCCGAGCCGAAGTTTGATACCATATATGAAAAGGAGCCGATTGTACTGGAAAACATCCTGTACGAATTTGACGATGACCGCATTCAGGAAGAGGCGGAAAGCGATCTGCAGGTGGTATACGGTCTCATGATGGAGTATCCGGACATGGTCATCGAACTTAGCTCCCACACGGATAACCGCGGCGACGACAATTACAACGAAGACCTCTCGCAGCGCCGCGCCGAATCCGCCCGCCGCTGGCTGGTACGCGAAGGCATTGACCGCGACCGTATTGTGGCGAAAGGCTACGGCGAGAACCAACCGCAAACCGTGAGTACCCTCAAGGCAGGGCGCTACGATTTCTTGGAGGAAGGTGATGTGCTGACCGGCGAGTTTATCGATGAGTTGGAAACCGAAGAGCAGCAGGAAGCAGCGCACAGCCTCAACCGCCGTACGGAATTCAAAATACTGGAAGGCCCAAAGGTGATCACCATCAAGCGGATCAAGAAAAAAGAGAAGGTCGAAAAAGGCAAAGACCGGGGCAGTATGCCGGTAGTGGATCAAGGCAACAAAAAGCCCGTGATCAAATTCACGCAAGAGTCGCTCGACTTCGGCAAGGTGCGCAAAGGCGAAAAGCGCAAGCACACCTTCATCTTCTACAACGCCGGCGAGGTGCCCTTCACCATCGACTTGATCTCTGCCTGTGACTGCACTTCTTTTGAGGAAGACCTCACCGGCGAGACTTTCCAGCCCGGCGAAAAGGGCCGCTTGCCCATTATCTTCGACAGCTCCGAAAAGGAAGAGTCGGAAACGATTGATATCGATATCTTCCTGGAAGAGACCGACGAGAACGGCATGCAGCTCATGAAAACGATACAGTATAAGTTCGAGCTGGTGAAATAATTGATCAATCGGCAATCACACTTTAGAGCGGGGAAAGGCTTACGGGCAATGGGCGCGTAAGCCTTTTCGTATCTTTGAAGGAGAACTATGGAAGCACTCAATACGCTTTACGAACAAGCCGTAGCCCTAAGCTGGATAGACTGGGTTGCCACCCTGACCGCGCTCGTCTATGTCTTTCTGGCGGCCCGCGGCAATATCTGGTGCTGGTTGTGGGGCATCATCAGCTGCAGCCTGTGGGCGTACGCTTCGTACGCTTTCTATGAGTTGTATCTGGATGCGCTGCTGCAGGTCTTCTATGTGGTTATGGCGGTGGTAGGCTGGTACGAGTGGGCCTACAGCGGCAAGGGGGGCGGGGAGGCGCCAATACGCCGGCTCGCCTGGCGGGAACACGTCTGGGTATTGCTGGGCGGAGGAGCCGCAGCGTTGGGGTTTGGCTACTTTTTTGACGCTTACACGCCCGCGGCGGCTACTTACTGGGACGCCGGGACTACCGTATTTTCCGTTCTGGCCACATTCTTGTTGGTCCGTAAGGTACTAGATAACTGGGCGTACTGGGTGGTCGTCGATGCGGTTTATGTAGGCCTGTACGCGAGCCGGGGGGCTTATCTTTTCGCTTTGCTCATGGTCATTTACACGGCTATTGCGGCTGTGGCGCTGCACGATTGGTGGCGCGATTATCAACTACGCGTCAATTCGGGGCTTTCGCACGAACAAAACGGTGCTTCAGGTCGTCAATATTAGCGAAAGAAAGATAAGCCGTCAGCGAAGTCCACTTTTAAACCTGTACTGGGCTCGCGGCTGCAGCAAAAGCTTCTGTAACTTATTGATTTTAAATCTACTATGGCTCTATTTAGAATAAATCTAAATAAACCAAAGTACTCAACTAAAGTAAACGCCCACTTCTTTTTTAGGGTGAAAGGTTTCTATATTTGCGGTGATTTTCGAGAAGCATAATCAACGAGAACCGGTCTGCAATAAACAAGCAGACGAGCAACAAACAATAAAACAGGATGAAACAAACAGCAAGTAAGGCGATTTTCACCCTCTTTGCCCTGTGTGTTACTACCATGCTGCTGGCACAGGAGGGCGGTACAGGTGCGGGGTCTAGCTCTATCTTGACCTACTCCCTGATAGCAGTCGCTGTACTTATTTTCTTTTTCCTGGTCGTGCAGGTTTCTGACAACCTGTTGGCTATCGAAGCGAAGCAGATTGGCATATCCGAAGACGGGGAAAGCAACTCTACTGCTTCGAGCGGTGGTTTTTTCGGCAATTTGTTCAAGCCCAGCCTACCCGAATACGTTGACGAATCCGAGCCCGTTTATGTACTGCGCCGGGGTCACGATATTTTGCTGGAAGGCGAAGCAGAGCCGCAAATTGATGACAGCGTACAGGCAACAACCTACGCGGTACAACCGCCCAATTTTATCGGTATTTCCCCCATTCCCAAGATGGTAGTGGATCAGGGAGCGGAAGTAAAGGCAGGTGACCACCTGTTTTATGACAAAAAGCGCCCCGAAATCAAGTGGGTAGCCCCGGTAAGCGGCGAGGTCATTGCGGTAGAGCGCGGCGCTAAGCGTGCCATCACGGCGGTGACTATACTGGCAGATAAAGAGCAGCAGTACCGCGAGCTGGAAGCTTTCGATTATCAGAATGCAGACCGCAGCGCACTGGTGGATTATCTGCTCGACGCAGGCGCGTGGACGTTGTTCCGTCAACGCCCCTTTGATATTGTGGCGGACGTCAGTGAAGTGCCCCGCGACATTTTCATTTCTACCTTCGACACCGCCCCGCTCGCACCGGACCTTAATTTCGTTGTCGAGGGGTCGGAAGCGGCTTTCCAAGAAGGGCTAAATGTGCTGACGAAGCTTACGAGCGGTCAAGTGTACTTGGGGCTGGACGCGCGCAAAGACAAGCAGCCGCACAAAGCCTTTACCGAAGCAGAAAATGTCAGCAAGCGGTGGTTCCACGGCAAGCACCCCGCTGGTAATGTAGGTGTGCAGATTCACCACATCAAGCCAGTCAGCCTTAATAGCAAAGTATGGACGCTGGGCGTTCAGGAGGTGATTACCCTGGGTAAAATCTTCACAGAGCGCCGCTACGACGCTACGCGGGTGGTTGCCTTGGCTGGTGCTGAGCTCGAAAAGCCGGCTTACGTCAAGACTAAGATAGGCGCTAAAGTCAGCGACTTGGTAAAAGGCAACCTCAAGAACGACCACGTCCGCTACATCTCCGGTGATGTGCTGTCTGGCAAGCGCAAAGCCGAGGATGACTACCTCAATTTCTACGACGATCAACTCACGGTGGTAGAAGAAGGAGACGACTACGCCCTGTTTGGCTGGTTGCTGCCTTCTTTCAACACGCCGAGTGTTTCCAATACATTCCCTTCTGCCATTATTCCGAACATGAAGTTCAAGGCAGAGACCAATATGCACGGTGAGCGCCGCGCCTTTGTGGTGACGGGCAATTATGAGGCCGTGACACCAATGGATGTTTATCCACAGGAGTTGATGAAGTCCATTTTGATTGGCGACTTCGAACAAATGGAGGGCTTAGGGCTGCCCGAATTGGTAGAAGAAGACGTTGCCCTGTGTGAGTTTGTTTGTGTATCTAAGCAGCCGGTACAGCAGATTCTGCGGCAAGGCTTGGATACAATGCGTGAACAAGCTTAATTTGTAATAAATAACTTTCGAGAATCTCACTATAATAGAGATATGAAAAAGAGCTTATTGAACCTCTTCAAGAAGATCGAGCCGGACAAGGACAAGTCTCCGTTTTTGCACACGGCTTATGATGCGTTCTTCACCTTTGCATTTACGCCCAATATGGTGACTAAAAACGGCGTGCACATCCGCGACGGCATGGACCTGAAACGGCAGATGGTGCACGTGGTGATTGCCCTGCAGGTGCTTTACCTGTTCGGTACTTACAATATCGGCCATCAGCACTTTGTAGCCTTGGGCGAGTACACTGGTTTTTTGGAAGGCGTACACCTCAAGCTGATCTACGGCTTGATCAAGATTATCCCGATCTTCATCGTCACCCACGTGGTCGGCCTGGGCATTGAATTTTACTATGCCTACAAAAAAGGGCACGGGGTAGAAGAAGGATTTTTGGTCTCCGGGGCTTTGATCCCTTTGATCATGCCGCCGGATATCCCGCTTTGGATCCTGGGCGTTTCCGTCGCTTTTGCCGTGTGGATTGGCAAAGAAGCATTTGGTGGAACGGGCATGAATATCCTCAACATCGCGTTGCTGTCCCGCGTATTTATATTCTTCGCTTACCCGACTTATATCTCTGGAGATGAAGTATGGATTGCCGGTATAGAAAAGGCAGCGGAAGGCGGTTACTTCGCCCAAGCCTACGGTGGCGTATACCAATTCTTTGACAGCATATTTGCCTCGATTGGGCTAAGCACTTTCGGCGCTGGCGGTAATGCCGTCGTCGATGGCTATACAGGGGCCACCCCGCTGGCCTTGGCGGCCAAAGAAGGATGGGGGGCGGTGACCGCGGAATACTCGACTGCACAGATGTGGTGGGGTACCATCCCGGGGTCTATTGGCGAAAGCTCCAAGCCGTTGATCATTCTCGGTACCTTGTTCTTGATTGTCACGAAGATCGCCGACTGGAAGATCATGGTATCTATGGTGTTCGGTGCTGCCTTTATGGCACTGTTGCTGAATGCATGGGGGGCTACCGAATTTATGGAAGTACCTTGGTATTACCAGTTCTACATGGGTAGCTTCTTGTTTGCGATGGCCTTCATGGCTACGGACCCGGTAACGGCGACCTCTACGGCGACTGGCAAATGGATATACGGTTTCCTCATCGGTTTTGTCGGTATGATTGTCCGGGTGCTCAACCCAGCTTATCCGGAAGGTTGGATGCTGGCGATTTTGTTCATGAATGTATTTGCGCCGCTGATTGACCACTATGTGCTGCAGGCTAACATCAAGCGCCGTGCTAAGCGGTTGACCGCCATAGCCAAAACGCAAGATGAAGAAGGCACAAGCGCGCCTGCGCCCGCACAAGCACAAGCGTAATTTTTGAAGGAGCAAAAAAAGAGAACTCATGGAGTCTACTAAATATGTCATCATATTCATCCTTATCCTCACAGGAGCGGTAGCCATCAGCTTGACCGGGCTGCGTGAAGCCACCAAAAGCCAAGCGGCTACCAACGAAGACATCTTCAACAAGCGGGCTATTCTGACCGCGGTGGAGAACTACCTGCCCGGTGGCAAGAAAGTGAGCGAGCTTTCTGACCAGGAAGTGCTTGCGCTTTTTGACGAAATGAAGCAGCCTGTCGTCAATATGGAAGGCGAGCCTATTGAGGGCGTCAAAGCGGAAGATATCAACATGGCGAAGGAACGCAAGAAGCCGGAGCCGGAACGCCGCTTGCCCGTATACATTTACGAGCACGATGGTGAAAAATTCTACATCCTGTCCGTACGCGGAAACGGGCTGTGGGATGAAATTTGGGGTAACATCGCCCTCAAGAGTGACTTGAATACGGTAGCCGGTGCCGCTTTTGACCATAAGGGGGAAACGCCTGGCCTGGGTGCTGAAATCAAAGACAACCCCGCTTTTGCGAAGCAATTCCAAGGCAAGAAAATCTACGACGATGGCGAGTACGTGTCCATCAAAGTCCGCAAAGGCGGTGCCAAGGATGACACCTACGAAGTGGATGGTATCTCGGGTGCCACCGTTACAGCGGATGGCGTAGAAGAAATGCTCTACCGGGGCATAAAATACTATCAACCCTATTTGAAAGACCTTAAGCAGCAGAGCCTGCTTGTTCAATAACACAACAAACATTAGATACTCCGGGGTGCCGGGGTGCAAACATAAAACAGACTCGCAATGGCTGAAACTGCAGTAAAAGAGAAAGAGTCGGTATTTCAGTTTGGGAAAAAAGAGCGCAAGCTCCTGACTGATCCGCTCAACGACAATAACCCGATCACCGTGCAGGTGCTGGGCATTTGCTCCGCTTTGGCGGTTACATCACTGGTTTACCCGTCGCTGGTTATGGCGATCGCCGTGGTGTTTGTATGTGCTTTTTCCAGCTTGTTTACGTCCCTGCTGCGGAATTACATTCCAAAATCAGTGCGGATGATTGTCCAACTGGTTATCATCGCCTCTTTGGTGACGGTGGTGGAGTTGACGCTGAAGTACCTCAACTACCCGGTCTACAAGCAGTTGTCTGTATACATCGGTTTGATCATTACCAACTGTATCGTGATGGGGCGCTTGGAAGCGTTTTCTATGGCCAATAAGCCGTGGCGCTCGTTCTTGGACGGCGTAGGCAACGGTTTGGGCTACGGTGTGATTCTGGTAGCTGTGGGCGTAGTACGCGAGATTTTCGGGAAGGGCAGCTTGTTTGCGGGCAGCCCGATTGAGCTGAAGATCATTGGCCCTACCGCCAACTACCTGATCAATACGACGGACAGCGTGATGTTTGGCTGGTACGCCAATAACAACTTGATGGTACTGCCGGCTTCCGCCATGTTCATCATCGGTATTATGATCTGGATTCAGCGTAGCTATAACACTAAGCTGGTAGACGTATCCTAAATACCGGATTTAGCAACTCATTCAAACCAAAGCGCAATGGAATTTCTCAATACCTTCATAAAAGCGGCTTTCATCGAGAATTTGGTGCTTGCCTACTTCTTGGGCATGTGCTCCTATTTGGCCGTTTCTAAAAGTGTAAATACCGCTTTCGGCCTCGGGCTGGCGGTTATTTTTGTACTGGGCATCACGATGCCGATCAACTGGGTGATCAACGAATACCTGCTGAGCGAGAGCGGTATTTTGGGGGTTGACCTGACTTTTCTACGTTTCATTCTCTTCATTGCTGTTATTGCCTCCATGGTGCAGTTAGTAGAGATGGTCGTGGAGAAGTATTCGCCTTCTCTTTACAGTTCGTTGGGTATCTTCTTGCCCTTGATTACGGTGAACTGCGCCATTTTGGGCGGTTCGCTGTTTATGGTATCCCGCGAGTACAACTTCTCTAATTCTATAGCCTTCGGATTAGGAGGTGGTTTTGGCTGGTTCTTGGCCATCATCGCTATTGCGGCTATTCGTGAGAAAATCCGTTATTCCAATGTGCCGCCTGCACTGCGCGGACTAGGGATGGCTTTCATCCTTACAGGCTTGATGGGCATTGCCTTCATGAGCCTGATGGGCATCGACCCTGCTGCATTTTCCAACGGATAATCACCATGACGATCCGTTGACAACTACTTTGGATAAGCGGGGTTTAAATATCGCTTGTTCAACAAGTAATTGAACAACTATAAAATACTCTAGATACCATGACCACTATCGTATTTGCTGTTGTCGTTTTTAGCCTGGTGATACTGGCGTTGTCTTTCATGCTTATTTTTGCGCGAAAGCGGCTGGTACCACAGGGCGATGTAAAAATCGTTGTAAACGGCGACGAAGAAAACCCTTTGTTAGTCAAGCCTGGTGCTTCTCTGCTGACCGCACTGTCTGATAGGAGTGTATTTTTGCCATCAGCCTGTGGCGGCGGCGGTACCTGCGCCATGTGCGAATGCCACGTAGACGAAGGCGGCGGCGATGTGCTGCCCACCGAGATGAACCACTTGACCCGCCGCGAAGCAGCGGAAAATAAGCGCTTAGCTTGTCAGGTCAAAGTGCGTCAGGACATGCGCATCCGCATTCCGGAGGAAATCTTCGGTATCAAAAAGTGGGAGTGCGAAGTGGTCTCCAACTATAATGTGGCTTCCTTTATCAAGGAGTTTGTAGTGAAACTGCCAGAGGGAGAGAATATGGACTTCGAATCTGGTGGCTACATTCAAATTGATGTGCCCAAAGTCGAGGTAGATTTCAAAGACTTTGACATCACCGCGCACCCTCGCATGACCGACAAAGCACCGGACGAGTATCAGTCGGAATGGGACAACTTCAAGATGTGGGACCTCAAGATGAAGAACGACGAGGAGCAATTCCGCGCCTATTCCATGGCCAACCACCCGGCGGAGGGCAACATCATCATGTTGAACATCCGTATCGCCACGCCGCCTTGGGACCGAAAGAACAATACTTGGATGCCTGTCAACCCAGGGGTCTGCTCTTCTTACGTCTTTAGCCGCAAGCCGGGCGACAAGGTGACGATCTCTGGCCCGTTCGGCGAGTTCTTTATCAAGCCTACTAAGAAGGAGATGGTCTACATCGGTGGTGGTGCAGGTATGGCACCGCTGCGTTCACACATTTTCCACTTGTTCCACACGCTGAAGACGCGGGACCGGAAGGTGACCTACTGGTACGGTGGCCGCTCCAAGCGCGAGCTGTTCTACACGCAGGATTTCCGCGATATTGAGCAGGAGTTTGATAATTTCAACTACTACTTGGCGCTTTCTGATACGAAGGTGGCGGAGGAAGTAGACAACTGGAAAGTGAAGAAAAGCTTGGATGACAAAGAAGGCGATGGTTACCTCGGCTTTATTCACCAAGTCCTTTATGATAACTACCTGAAGGATCACCCCGAGCCAGAGGAAGTAGAGTACTACCTCTGTGGCCCGCCCCTCATGCTGCAAGCAGCCATGAAGATGCTGGACGAGCTGGGTGTACCAGATGAGAATATCGCATTTGACGATTTCGGCAGTTAACCACTGTTTTCAAAATATACATTTTTAAGGCAGCCTTCCTCGCTCGCGGGGAAGGCTGTTGTTGTATATGGCTCCTTGAGGCGCTGCTATTGGATTGTGTTTATGTTAAGTCACCGCTTTCCGTATAACTTAATAGCCGGATAACCGTTTGCAGAAATGTAAGCGAACCATGCCAATGCGACTACTGCTACTTTTTGCCTTATTGCTCATCAGTGTATCGTACCTCTGCGCCCAGCAAGTCAGCGGCTACGTGCTCACGGAGGGGCAAGCACCGGTCCCTTACGCTAATATCTATATCACGCAGCTGCAGTCGGGCACTACTGCTGATGAAAATGGCTACTACTTTCTCACCCTGCCCGCCCCCGGCGAGTATGAGCTGATTGTTTCCAGCTTGGGCTACGAGACACAGGCCTTGCCCATTACAGCGGAGGATGAGCCGTTGCGCATGGATGTCTTCCTGCCTACCTCTTCCGTAGAGCTAGAAGAGGTGGTGGTGCGGGCTTCCAAAAAAGACCCCGCCTACGCCATCATTCAGCATGCCATCGACCACAAAAAGGAGTACCTGAAAAGCATCAACAGCTTCCGCTCGCAGGTATACGTGAAAGCAACCGAATTGATCGAGGAAGAAGAACGCCCCCGCCGCAAGCCGCAGGACGACGAACTGCAGTTGGAGAACAGTATACCCGATGACCCGTTCGCAGAAGCGGAAAAAGCCCGGCAAGAGCTGCTCAGCAATTTGAATATGGTCGAAATGCAGCTCACCCTCAATTACGCCTACCCCAAACAGTACAAAGAGGAACGGACGGGCTACAAGCTTTACGGCAGTAAAGAAGGGCTGTTCATCCCCCGCTTTGGTGAAGTAGACTTCAATTTCTACCGCAATTTGGTCCACCTGCACGGTATTGCCGCCGCACCGATTATCTCCCCGCTCAGCAGTACCGCTATTCTGTCTTACAAATACAAGCTGATCGAGAGCGTGGAGGAAGACGGGCAGCTGGTGCACAAAATCGAGATCATCCCCCGCAAAAGCGGCAACTCCACCTGCAGCGGCCATATCTACATCAACGATGGCTTGTGGAACATCAACCGCATAGCCGTCACCCTGCCCGAAGACGGCCTAAAGTTCTTCGACGCCTTTCAGCTGCGCCTCGACTACCGGCAGCTCCCCGATGAACGGTGGATCCCCTACCGGCAGGAATTCAACTACGAGACCAATCAGGGCCGCTTCAAGACCTTCAAAGGCAACACCACGATACGCTTCGAGGAATACGAAGCGGACTATGATTTTCCGGCTGATTTCTTTGACAATGAGATCGTGCGCACTACGCAGGAAGCCTACGAGCGGGACACCGCCTACTGGAATACCACCCGGCCTGAAGCCCTCACGGCACAGCAGCAACAGTTGGTGGCGCTGCGTGACAGCATCGAGCGGGTGCACAACAGCAAGGAATACCAAGACAGCATCACTGCGGCTTACAACAAGGTTTCTTTTTTGGAATTGGTCTGGGACGGGGTAGGGTGGCGGCACAACGAGCGCAAACTGCACTTGTATATGGGCTCTATCCCGGCTTTAATAGATTTCTCTGTAGTCGGCGGCTTTCGTGTTGGGCCCTATATGTCCGGGTTCAAACGCTGGGAAAACGGCCGCATGATGAGCCTGTCGGGGCGGGTCCACTATGGGTTTCGCAATGAGGACGTGCAGGGCTACGCCGACGGCTGGATGCGCTACAACCCACACCGCTTGGCGGATGTTAGCCTCGGCGGCGGGCGGGCTTTTCAGTCCATCAATACCTACGACGCTTTCCTCAATCAGCTGCGCCCTTCTAATTACATCCTCAACGATGAGCTATACGCTGGCCACCGCATCGAGCTGTTCAATGGTTTCTACTTGCGTACGGATATGCAGTTCCAAAACCGGCAGTCCATCGTCGGGTTAAACGACACTTCCTTCCTCACGAGCTTCATCGAGGATACAGAGGAAGTCCTTGATTTTGAGACCTACCAGGCTTTTATCACCGACTGGGGCATCAGCTATACCCCAGCGCAGCAGTATATGACGGAGCCCAACCGCAAAGTGGTGCTAGGCAGCAAGTTCCCTACCTTCAGCCTGCGGCACAAACGGGGCTGGCGGGGCCCCTTGGGCAGCGATGTCGACTTTGATTACCTAGAGCTGGAGATCAAGCAGGATTTGCTGCTGGGCATTTTCGGCCACAGCCTGTACAATGTGGAAGTCGGCAACTTCATCAATACCCGCGGCCTGGAGTTTATCGACTACCGGCGCTTCCGGCAGTCAGACCCGATTTGGTATTCCTCCCCGCGCCGCTCTTTCCAGATTTTGGACACGGCTTTGGCGACTACCTCCCCCTTTGTCGAGTTTCACCTGATCCACCACTTCAACGGCGCGCTCATCAACAACTTGCCGCTGATCAAAAAGACGGGTATCCGTTTGGTAGCGGGTGGGGGGCTGCTCTGGTTGTCTGAAGGCAAATTCCGGCACGAGGAGCTGTTCGCGGGTGTAGAACGGGTATTCAAGCTAGGCGCGCGCCGCCGGCTGCGGGTCGGCCTGTTCGGCGTGGCGGCGGACGGCAACTACACCAAGCCCAAAACAACGTACAAAATCGCGCTGGATATCATTGATACCTGGAAGCGGGATTGGCGGTTTTAGGGGGATGAGGGCGTTGGGCTATGATCACTCATTACGATGCCGAAGAGGATGAACAGCATGCCTGCGGCTGCCCCATCCCCAATGATAAACGCAAGCCGGCCGGCTGCATACAGGTGGAGGATGTACAAATGAATAATATGATGCTGGGCGTAGAGGATGTCAAGGTAACTTGGTGGAACGGTTGGTTTACTTTCAAGACCACAAGCACGGACGGTGCAGGATGTTGGTCCATTGATCGCCACCGCGAGCGGGGTAAAGCGTACATGTGGGTGACTTTCCAAAACAGCCGGGCCATGCTTCGTGGCTTTGTGGGGAACACCGCAAAACTGTGGAGGCTGCTGCTCCCCGTCACGGATTACCGGGGGCAACTCGGCGGCGGCAGCTACCATAATATACAGATCGACTACAACATGTGGAATAACCAAGGCGGCTCTGACCACCGCACCTGGTCGGCCTCTACGGTGATGAACGGCATCCATCATTTCCACCGGGAGGCACAGAATGACGGCATCAACACCCCTCCCTCGGGCTTGGATATCTACCTGACGGCCAACAGGAGGGACGGTATCGCTTTGATGACCTCGCAGCTCCCTCAGCAGACGGTCAATGACTTGGTCGGGCAAGGGCTATTTAGCTCCGGTTTGCTGCCTTACATCATCAGCAATAACAGTATACTGGCTGCCGTACCCGATGTCGCCATCGGCTGCAATTTTCAAAACTCTGACCAGCAGTGGTCCGTAACGCAGCACGAACTGGCCCATACGTCCCACTTCACTAACGCTGGCGCCATATTCTGGGGGCGGCTGGGCCTGGCAACGCTCAACGCTCGCATAGCCACCGGCGACCCTTGGGGGGATGAGGATGTGTTTGACGCCGGCATCCTCGCCATCTGCGAAAGCTGGGCCGAGCACCTGGAGCATGTGTATACGGACCGGGCGTATAATGGGTTTCCTACGAGTATTAATGAGCCTTGGGTAGACAGGTTAGATAGATGGAGAAATGATTCTCCCAATCATGTCCCTATTGGCATTCATTTAGACCTGTTTGACAATATGGAACCTCCGCTTTCATTTGACAGAGAGGGAGGAGGAAGCGGTCTGGTGGTTGACAATGTGACAGGCTTGACAAACGGGCAGCTGTTTTCCGTTTTAGATGCAGCAACTGATGATCCTCAGGAATACCGACAGCGGATTATCAATGATTTGTTGCCTGGCTCAGGGATCGCGGTTGGCGATGTCGACGCACTCTTTAACAGCTATTAAAAAATAACGGGCGGCATTTATATGCCGTCCACTTTACTTCTGCTTATGAGATCTTTAATCATTTTATTCCCCTTCCTCCTGCTCCTCTGCTGGGGCTGTCCCCGCGAAGAATGCCGCGATGCCGACTTCGGCGGTGCCTATCAGTTCGTCATCCCGGCTACGCTGAGCCCAGCAAAGGACACCTTCCGGGTAGGGGACACCATCCACATCTCTTCTGTCTTTAGCGATGAAGTATACGAGCGGCAGACGGAGGAATATTACAAGCTAGAGGACTGGCGGTTTTATCCGACTACGCGATTGGATAAGATTGACAAAGTCGATTCCAACTTTGTACAGGATGGCTTGGCTGATTTTCAATATATTATCCCTACACAATATGACTATGACCGCTTTGATTATGGGTCAGGGGCAATTGGTTTACTCGGTGAGTACCTTTATCAGGATGGTCAGTATTCCCTAAAATTCAAACTGATCCCCCAGCAGCCGGGGCTTTATTATTTTACTCAGTTCGCTGCGCAGGGTATTGATGACGACCAAGACTTCCCCGGGCGCTGCCCGAGGGTAACTTCTGAGACCAATGTGGAGCTGAATGGAGGTGCAGATAATAACGTCGAGTTCCTCCAAAATAGCCCTGATGTGTACTACAATGAACGTATACTAGCCAGGCCGCAGGATAATTTTCATGATGCCGGCGGCTACTGCTTCTACGTAGCAGAGTGAGATGAAACCTTTATGGGGCGGCAGCGTCGTTATCGGCCACCCGATGCCGGCCGCCTAGCTATCTGCGAAAGCTGGGCGGAGCACCTGGAGTAGGTGTATACGGACCGGGCGTATGGGGGGAATACGAGTCTTTTCCCTGCGGGGCGTACATGGCTTGATGAGCTGGAAGAGATTCGGAATGATTCTCCCAACCACGTCCCAATAGGCTTGCACTTTGATTTGTTTGACAACATGCCTGATGTTAACAATGCTTGCGACAGAGAGGGCGGCGGCTGCGGTCCGATAGTAGACAACGTAGCTGGTTTCACTAACGGTCAGTTATTCTCGGTGTTAGATGAGAATACTACCGACCCCGGTATTTATCAAACCAGGATTCTTTGGGACTTGCTACCAGGCTCTGGTGTCATGGCAGCCGACGTAAACGCGTTGTTTAACAGCTACTAAAAAACGACTTCGAGTGCGGCTGAGTGCATTGCGCCGCACTCGAAATTCAAAATACCGAACATGAAAAACCTTACGATTTTATGTATAGTGTTCAGTCTGTTCATGGCGGCTTGTATTAGGAAAGAATGTCGGGATATTCCGGGAGGGTACCAATTCGAGATCCCTGTTGAGTTAAGTCCGGCATTAGACACCTTTAAAATAGGGGATACCATCTCAATTCGATCGAGCTTTTCCAATCAAGTCTACGAAGTCAACACCGCCAGAACTTACAAACTAGATAACTTCAAGTTTGATCCTAACGTGGCAGCGGTCAAGTTAGATACAGTCAATGCTGATGAGGGCGCTATTCGGCTCTTTATTGTAGCTGAATCGAATGTGGAACTTGAGTTTAGGGAGTATAGCACCGGAGCATCAGTCTATATCGGCGAATATTCCTATAAGAATGAAACTTACAACTTAGAGCTGCAAATCGTTCCGGAACGAGAAGGGTTATTCGTTCTTTTCATCAATTCACTCATATTGGATGACCGGCAACCTTTCCCTGGAAAGTGTGCAGGACTTGATGGCTATAGACCCGTCATGCGAATAAATGATAATATGACTGATAATAATATAGATCTATTATCGGAAAGCCCTGACTCGCATTATAACGACTGGATACTGCAACGCCCACAAGAACGTTTTTACGATGCCGGCGGCTACTGCTTCTACGTAGTAGAGTGAGACACCTCATTAATCGTAGCTCAGGAACTAAAAACCAAGTATCGTCGTTTGAGTTTTGTGTAATACCATCAGCCTATGAATGTCGAGATAGAAATCCAAGACCTTAAACAGATGATCGCTGACTTGCTCCGCAGTCAAGTGGAGACGGACCGCAAGTTCCAGGAGACGGACCGCAAGTTCCAGGAGACGGACCGCAAGTTCCAAGAGACGGACCGCAAGTTCCAGGAGACGGACCGCAGGTTCCGAGAAACGGAGCGCCTGTTGAATGAGAAGTTCCAGGAGACAGA
>JAAAOU010000440.1 GCA_009908745.1 Bacteroidota bacterium | reverse complement strand
TAGCAGAGTGCGGATACGGTGCAAGTCGCCGGCCACTTGCTTCAGGTTCAGAAAGCGGTAATCGAGGCTGTCGGGCACGGAACTGCCGAAGTAACGATGCTCCACATCCAATTGATTAGCCTGTAGGTAATTGGTGAGCTCATACATGCGGTTGCTCGGGCGGCTGTAGCCCTCCGTAGCCAGAACCATAGGCGCCTCGAAGCTGCGGTGGGAAAGGTAAGCCCGCTGGTAGAAGTGCCCTTGTTCTGGGTTTTCATGGTCGAGGGGCTGTTTGATGTGCAGTTCGTAGGCCGCTTCAAAACCTTCTGGCGATTCGATAGGCTTGAAGATGAGGTCTGGCAGTTCGAAAAGCTGTTTTTCGATGGTGTCGACCTGAGAAAAAGCTCCTATTGCACATAGGATCAAGATGCTGGAAAACAGTATGCGTTTCATGCTTGACAATTTGTGCAAAGGTACTATAGAGTTTGTTAACGCAAATTTTGTATGTCCCTGAATGGTCTTTTTCACCAGCTCTGCATCTCGTCCTCACCTTCGTAGCTTGGGCTACGAGGTTCCGGGCGTTCTTTGATCTGGCAAAAAATACTCATCCATGCCCTATACAAAACCTACCATAACAAACTCTAATTCTCAAGAAAATTCAGCCCGATGCGGCCTCAGCGGACCAATTGCAAATCCCCATATAGCACCTTAGTCTCGCCATTAGTAAGCAAGAGCTCAATGTGATAGGCAAATACGCCCGGGTTGCGAAAAGCCCCTTTGAACTTGCCGTCCCAGGTCTCGAAACCTCCTACTACGGGTTTCATCGGCCGCACATCGCTATCGTACACTTTTTGCCCCCAGCGGTCGAAGATGCGGCAAGACAAAACGGAATCCACACCAATTACGGGATAGATGGTAAAAATATCGTTCACCCCGTCCCCATTCGGGCTGAAAGCATTGGGGACATAAATACTGACTTGCTCATCGACAAATACGGTGATGGTATCCTGCGCCGAGCAGTCGCCATCAGATACGGTAAGGACATAAGTTGTCGTCTGCCCCGGCATCGCGATGGGTTCCAGTGCCGTGGAGTCCTCTAACCCCGAGCTAGGCGTCCAGTCTACTAGGAGCCCCGCTTTATTGACCTCATTGATGAGGCGGATAGAGGCACCCAGTAATACAGTTGTATCCGGCATAAGGCCCACCTCTAGCGGAAACACCTGCGGCACGGTGAGCTGAAGCGTCGTGTCGCAGCCCGCCGGGTTAAGGACTTCCAATTCATAGGCCCCCGCTTCAGTCAACTCAAAGCGGCTAATGCCCGCTTGGTAGAATGCTTCTCCGGTAAGGGTTACTTCGTTGGCTTCATCCGTGTCGACTTCCAGCACAAAGGCATCTGTGGGCAGACAGCGTTCGTCAATCGTCAGTGTATCAAACTGCGGAGTGCCGCGCACCATGATATTTTGCAAAGTCGAATCAAAGCAAATACCTTCGATGCCAACCACCAGCTCGACATCGTAACTTCCGCCGAATTCGTAAGTATGAAGCGGGTCTGGACTGCCCGCCGTATTCCCATCCCCCAATGACCAACGCCAACTGTCCGGTGGAGGGCCGTCTCCTGTGTAATTGAACTGCACGATAGCGGGAGAACAAGCGTCATTGTTGATGTATTCAAAATCAGCTGCCGGTGTCGGGCGCACATACACGGGAAACCGGGTACTGTCGGCGCAACCCAGATTGGAAATGGCGACCAACGTATTGGTTTGCAAGCCCGGGGATTGAAAAACATAGGTACTTTCACAGTTGTCGCGCTGCCCGCCGTCCGCCATCCTCCATAAGCAGGCCGACGCCCCCACACTTTGGCTAGACAAGGCTACCGTTTCCCCCACGCAAACCGAGTCCACCGGTGCCGCTATGGCTTCCGGCAGTGGTGCTATTTCAATACGCCTTTGCAAGGAATCCCGACACCCCTGAGCAGAACGGCCGTACAAACGGATGTCATACGCCCCGGCTTCCTCGTAAATATAGCTGCTATTGCTGAGCAGTGTGCTATCCCCTGTACCGTAAAAGAGCTGCTGAGCGGCTGCATCCCCACTCACTACGAACGAAACGGGGTTGCGCGCGCAAATAGAGTCAGGTACTTCTAGCCCCAACTCCGGGCGCGGGTGTATCAAAAACGGGTAGCGTAAACTATCAAACCCGCAGCCTTCTGCGTAGATAACCACCCAAGCCTCTCCAGCCTCATTGAATACGTGCGAGACCGTATCGCCTTGGTAGTTATTGCCGTCGCTCGTCACCCATCTTACCGGGGCATTAGGCGTCGATATATTCACCATGTCCAGAGCGGCACCCGCACAGAGCGCCTGCTCGCTAAAATTCATTCTGGCCCGTACATCTGTAGGCTGCACTTCGATGGTATAAAACGCCGTATCGCTGTTGCAGGCATTGCTGCCGACGAGCGTAACCTCAAGCGTAGTAGGCAAGCTGTCGGTAAACACTTGAAAGGCAGGCGGCTCGAAGCCCGTATAATTTGTGCCATTGGAGATGCTCCACTGCATAGTGCCGCTATCGATCCCCGTTGAAAGGTTGTACAAACTTACCGTCTCCCCGCTGCAAGGGCTGTCGAAATCGGTAGCCACGTTCGCCTGAAAGGGGGCTAGGGCGGTCAATTCCACCGAATCTACGCGGGTATCGCAGCCATTCGTCGTGCTAAGGACCGCCGTGTAGGTCGTATCCTCTGCCGTACCCGGCAGCAGCACCCCCTGCAGGTTAGTGGAAACACTATCTTGGATATTGGCTACAGACCAATTGTAGGTGTAGCGGCCATCAAGCACGGAGGGCGATAAATCCACCAAGTAATCCGGGCATTCTTCCAAGCTTGAGGCGTCAATGGCCACTTCCTCCATTGCGCCCAATATTTCTACCGTCGTATTGGCAGGCTCGGAAGCACAGTACCGGGTGTTGGTGCCAGGCTGCTCCAAATACCCCGTCAGTGTTACCGGGAAGACGCCCGTCTCGGCGTAAGTATGGCAAGGGGCTGCTTCCCCGCTCCCACTGCCATCCCCAAAGGACCATTCGAATGCCGTAGCGCCGCCGGTAACCGCAGCAAACGGCAAACAATCGCTACCCACGCAGGCCGTGCTGTCACTTGTGATGGAGACGGTAGGCTGTGGGCTTAAATACACGCTCAGCGCATCGCTATTACAGGCCGCCGGCAAGTCCGGAATGGTGTATACCAAATCGAAGGTATCCGGCGTAAGCCCCGCTAGGAAAAGCGTATCGTTGCTCAGGTTGGGCGAGCCGCTCCAGCTCCCCGTAGTAGGGCTGCCGGTGGGCAACAATAGCACATCGGCCGTGTCGCACAAATACGCTTCGTTAAGAGGCAAACTTACGCCTTGCCCGCTGGCCACGGTCACCTCCACAGTATCGCTATTGGTACAGGAGGGGAAATCTTCGTTGATGATGTAGACATATTCGTAGGATTGCCCAGCCGACAGATTATTGATATTGATCTCGCCGGTCGATTCATCAATACTAGGCCCCAGCCAGCGGCCTTGCCCGGCCGGCTCCGCGTTTAGGGTGGGGTTGTCTTCGTTGTCGCAGAGAATGATGTCCTCGCCTGCCTCCACTTCCGTCAAACTGTCAATGGTAACCACGGTAGTATCGGCCACGGTGCAGCCGGGCTCAATGGTGTACGCCACAGCCACGGTATCCGTACTTCCATTTGCCAGAGCGGGGTTGTAATCCCCATTTGCCGCTTCTACAACCCCCTGCCCGGACCACAGCGTGGTGCCGGAAGCCGGGTCAAAGCTTACGCCGGTCAGTGAGGAAAGCGAAAGCACTTCGTCCACATCGCATACGGCAAAGGTGGGAGGCAAGCCGTCTAAGGTGGGTAAAGCCACTACTTCCACCTCATCCGACAAGGTGGTAACACAGCCTGTAAGCCCTGCGTCATCAAAGGTGTAGAACACTTCGTACGACCCCGGCGTGACGCTAGCGGGGTCAAAAGTGCCGGCCGGATCGACAATGCCCGGCCCAGACCACGAGCCGTTTTCGGGCATAGCACTGAGCGTTTGCAGGCCCTCGTCGGCGCAAAACTGCCAAGGCCCCTCTGTGGAGACCTCCGGGGATTGTATGGTAATGCGGCGGTTGGCAGTGCCCTCGCAAGCCCCGAAGCCTTGCGAAAAAGAGACCGTATACACCCCATCGGCTTGATTCATGTCGAATAGCACGTCGCCATCATCGAAAACCAAGGGAGCACCATCGTCTACGGACCAACCCTCCCCCTGTCCGTCGGTCGCTAGCACCAGAAAAGCCGTGTCCCGGCATACGACGGTATCCTGAGCGGGCATCGTGATAGAGGGGTCGAATTCACCGAATACAAAGAACGTGTCCCTTCTCAGCAGACTGTCACAACGGTTGCTCGCGGTCGCCTCCATGATGTAGGGCTGATCGCTGTCGGCCAGCGTTACCGGGAAGTCGGCGGCCGAATACAGGGTACCATTCAGGTTATAAGCTACGCCCGGTTGCAAGGGTTCTGGCGAGTATTCCAAACTGAGGCAACCGTCGTCTTGGGGCTGTAAATTCAAGCTGACCTCGGGGATAACCTCCACTTCCAGCTGTTCTGCATCGGGTACATCACAAGCGTTGTTCACTTCCAATTCTACAGTGTAAACCCCCGAAGCCGTCGGATCGAAGCGGATGCACAAGGAGTCGTTGCTCGGGTCGTCTTCCAAGACAAAATCGCCGTTGGGGTCAATATCCCAGTCGTACTCAGTGGCATTGGAAGAACCATCGGCGGTCAGGTTGATTTTCCCGCCATCACTGATGCAGACGACGTAGGGTTCGCTACTTGTGTCTTCAAAGCCGAAATCTGCGGTGATATTGGCTTCGGCCAGCTCGTTGACGACAATATTACGGGTTACGGTGATCGAGTCGCATTCGTTAGCCGCAGACAGCGTGACGGGGTAGGTGCCAGGTGCATCAAAGTTGTAGGTGGGCTCGGCATCCGTAGAAGTGCTTCCATCAGGAAAGACCCAATAGTAACGCATGCTGTTGTCGTTGGAAGGACATGTAAAATTGCTCATAGTCACGTCTACGCCGGGGCAAATGTAGCCAAGGTCAGGATCAAAATTAGGGCTGGGCGGAAACTTGAAAGTTATGCGTTTAGAGATGTTCTCATCCGGGGTCTGACCTCCGTACGCAGCATCGATGACGAGCTGAAAGCAAAAACCGCCCGTCGTGCCGCACATATCGTATTCACATTCCTCTAGAAATTGGGCGATAGGGTATTCGTGCTCTAAGATGAGCGACTCTCCAGGGTTGACTTGCTCCGTCACCCCATCCCCCCAGTCTATTACAATCAAGGAGAAATCGAAATCCGTATTGGGCGTGATCTCTATCCGGATCAAGCTATCGGGGTAACAGCGGATTTCGGTGCCATTGAGGACGGAAACGGAGAGCGTCTCTTGCGCAGCTACATGAAACGACACAAGACCGGCGAAACCAATAAGTATGATCTTTGCAATTTGGGACGGCATAAGTCAATGGGTGTTTTATGGTATTGGTATCCTCTAGGCTCGGCAAGCAAGAGAATTGTTTGAATTTTGAGGAACAAATATAGGAAATCTTCAACTATACGGCATTATTTACACCACAATTCCAGCCCTTTTTCTGCCTGAAACTATTGCATTGACAATTAATCCATTGGTGCCCGGTGGCTTACAGCAAGTTCAATCCTCCCCCTCCAGCTCATACCGCCGCAGCACCTCCGGCCAGTCTGCCTGATGGATGCGGTTGACCAAAGCGGGGTTGACCGCTTCGTAGAGGGGGCTGCCTTTCGGCAAAAGGAAGGTGCGGTACTGTTTGTTGAAGGTAACCGGGAGCAACTGCACCTCGTTGTCCAATTGATGTTGCGAGACGAGGTAGCGCATCACGGTTTTGTCGTAGACGATGGCGTCCACCTCCTCCTCGGCCAGCGCCTCCAGGGCCTGCAGCGGGTTCTCGTAAGAATGGCTGGGGAAAATATCGTGCCGGATCAGAAAATCTTCGCTGCCGGTAGCGCCGACCGTCCCCAGCCGCTCCACGGATTTGAGGTCCCGCAGCTGATTGATCTGCACGGCCAGCGAATTGACGGTGAGCGTGGAAGCGATGGTGGCGGTGAAGCCGGAAATCACGATTACCGCCGTGAACATCCAAACGATGGCAATACCCTTACCGACAGAGGTCTTGGGCGCTTTGTCGCCGTACCCGACCGTGGTCATCGTCACGGCAGACCACCACAGGCCGTCCACTAAGCCAATGAAGCCGGGGCGGAACTGATAACGGTTGTGCCGCCGTTCCACCAGCCAGAGCAGGGTGCCAAAGAAGAAAATGATAAAGAGCAGCAGCAGCAGCACGATCTTCAAAAAGTCGACCGAAAAGAAGTTGCTGATGAACATCTGAAACTGCGAGCGGGAAACGCTGGTCGTCGCCACCCCCATACTGGAAATGTAAAAAGGCTGCAAAGCTTCAAACATCTGCAACCGCAGGCTATTGACCAGTAATGGGTTAATGGAAATGTCAATCTCTTGGTAGTCCAGGGCCCGCATCATGCCGATTAAATCGTGGTAGTGCACCCATTCGTAAGCGTACGCCCTATCCTTGGCGATGTCCTGCCAAAGGTCGACGCACAACCCCTCGTACTCCCCCGGGGCGGTCTCGATAATGAAGGGCGGGTCCGGATGCAGGCCCACGCGCAGGGTGTCCCGGGCGGGGCTTTCGACGAAGATCAACAGCAGCAAGAAAAGCAGTGTCCGTAATCTCATAGCCAACGGTTTTTGATTAGGGGTTGCCGGGTGGCAGCCGACAATCGAGCGGCCAGCAACTCCGCCACTTGCTGGTCGGCGGACGAGAAAGCTTGGTGCCGCTTGGCCATAAAGCTGAGCACAAACGGCTGCTTGCCCGGCACTTCCGAGCGCACCAGCAGCACGGCCCCAAAGGACGGTGGGGTATCAGAGCTGACGACCTGCGCATACTCTTCGGCGCAATCATTCAGGCAAAGGGTAGACTGTTGGGCAAGCACCCAGGCCGGCAGGCTGCTTTTCTCGTCGAACGCCTCAGCAAACAAGCGCGGCCGCTGCTCGTCGGTACGCAGGCGCAAGCATTGAAGCTCATCCGATTCGTACCAGCAGATATCCAAGGCGTCGCAGGTAGAATGGTGCTCAATGCCCTGATGCAGCAACCCGACAATCTGCCCCCAATCCCCTCTACCGTCTAGCCGGGTGGACACATAGTGCAAAAAAGCCACGGGCAGGGCGTGCGGCTGATGCGCCGGTTGCAATTGACTCATCGCTAACAAATCACTTTCCTGCTGCGCCAGCCCGGCCGACTGCTCTTGCAGCAAGTGCTCCTGCTCTTCTAGGCGTTGGTCGCGCATCCTCAGCCGTTCCTCCAGCACCCGGATACGCCGCAGCAGCCGGCCGATGATGTAGCGCTCGAAGAGGTACAGCACTCCAATGCCCAAAACCACCCACGCTACGATGGCCCACCAGCGTTTGTACCAAGGCGGAAGCACCTCCACGCCCAGGGTGAGCGGCGGGCTCCAGGTGTAGCCGCCGGGCCGCCGGGCTTGCAATGCCCATTCGTAATGGCCCGCTTTGAGGGGCGGGAGCGTCATCTGATTATCGGTATTCAAGCTTATCCAGCTACTGTCTGCCCCGGGGCGCAATCGATATTGGTAGGTTACCCCGCGGCTGGGATAGACGGGTACTGCCCAATCCAGCTTCAACTTAGAGCGGTGGAGCAACTCCAGCTGCGGCTGCACAGGCCGGCGCTTGCCGTTGACGTAAGCATGCAGCAAAATCGGGGCGGTAGTAGCCAACGGCCGGGGCTGTGTGTCCCGCGAGTAGACAGTGCCTTCCGCGGTGCCCACCCAAATCCGGCCGTCAGCACCCACCTGCAAGCAGCGGTAGGCCCCGACGTTGGAAGGCAGGCCGCTGTCTTGGTTGAAAACGGTGCATCGCTGGTCCGCTTCACGATAGTGTAGCAAGCCCGCTGTGCTCGTCGACAGCCACAACTCGCCCTCGCCCAGAGCGGCTACCGCCCGGACTTCCGT
This sequence comes from Bacteroidota bacterium, assembly GCA_009908745.1. GTDB lineage: Bacteria > Bacteroidota > Bacteroidia > Chitinophagales > Saprospiraceae > Phaeodactylibacter. The sequence goes on along the minus strand of JAAAOU010000440.1, from coordinate 49 downwards.
TTCCGTGTATGCGCCGAGCTCGACCCGGCGGATACGCTCCAGGTCGTAG
>JAAAOU010000414.1 GCA_009908745.1 Bacteroidota bacterium | reverse complement strand
ACCTAGGTTGTAGGTGAGCCGGTCGGTAAAGAGCCGTTGGTCCCCTTTTTCCAGAATCACCTCCCCGTACAGCTCGGCGATGCGGGTATCCCCGTTGTACACCGCGGAGTCGGAAAAGACATTGAGCGAGTCGCCCTGCTGAATGATCACCTGCCCGTTAGCAAATACCCGGGTCCGGTTCTTGATGGTAGCGGTATCGCAGTACATGTACACGCTGTCCTGCCGCAGCTCGACGTTGCCATTCAGTTTTTGGATGACGGTATCGCCCCGCTGTATGTACTCCAGTACATCCGCATGGTCGACCTCCACGTCCTGTTGGCGGCTCGTATCCGGTCGGGCAGGCTGTTGGGCCCAGCCAGGCAGGGCCAGAAGCAGTAGAGCACCTAGCAGTAGCGGCCTGATAAGCGATATGCGCTTGTTCGTTGCGTTCATGCTGCAAACATCTCATTTTCCCCGCAAAAAGGGGCGTTTTTTCATACAGAGAACGCGTCAGCTAGCCAATTTTCGCACCAGCATGGGGGCTTAACCCTTTTTTAACCCTCCAAGGCGAGCGCAGCGGCTTCTTCCCCTAACAGGCTGCCGATAGCGACGCCCATGCCCCCTAGCCGTACGGCGGCTACCACATTAGGAGAAACCGTTTTAAGCAAGGGGGCTTTGGTCGGCCCGACGCCCAGTATGCCCGTCCACCATTGGTCTATCTCGACGGTCTTTCCCGGCAGTATGACGGTACTCAGCAGCTCAAGCAATGCCCGCCGGATAATCGGGTTATTGCCAAATTGATCAGTCGTCTCCCCCTCGGGGTCTAGATGCCGCCCGCCGCCCAGCAGCAGCCGCCCGTCGATGTTGCGGAAGTAGTAGTAGCCGCGGTCGTAGTGGAAACAGCCACGGATTGGCAAATTGGGAATGGGTTTGGTCATCAGCACTTGGTTGCGGGCGGGCTGTACTTCGGCTTCCGGCAGCAGTTGCCTGGCGAAGCCATTGGTGGCTACGATTACTTTGGAGGCATGAATCGGCCAAGACTGCTTGGTGTGCACTTGTACCCCTTGCGGCGATTGGTCTTCGATATGGCTGATGGTTATGCCAGCGTACTGCTGAACGCCCGCTGCTTGAGCCATCTCCAACAAGCCCTGCATCATTTCCCCGGTATGGATTTGCCCTTCTGCCTGGTTCCAGATCAAGTGCCGCGCGCCTTGAAAGCCGAACTTGGCGATTTTGCCCGATGCAATTTGGTAGGTATCCGGGCGGCCCGTCAGCCCGGCGAGTTGTTGGTTGAAATGGGGCAGCCGCTCAGCGCAGCGCTCGAAATTGGAAGCTTCGTCCGCTTTGAACAGTTCGTACCCACCCCATTCGCGGTACTGTAGTCGCTGATCGCCGAGGCGGCGCCGCAAGCGTTGCAGGCCCTTCCAACGGCGCTCTACGATTTGCCAGACTTGGTCTTCCGGAAGCTGCTGCATGTCGTCGAGCAGTTCGGAGACGCTGCCAAAACAGGCGAAACCAGCGTTGCGGGTGCTCGCCCCGATGGGTAGTGGGCCGCGGTCTACAACGGCCACCTTTGCTTTGGGTGCTTGCTCTTTGAGGTGCAAAGCGGCACTCAAGCCTACGATGCCGCTGCCGACAACCAAGAAGTCGATACCGGAGAAAAAAGACGCTTGTTCCCAATAACTGAGTTGATACATTATCTTTGGCTTTGAAAAGCTAATATCTATACTATGATACAAAGAATCCAATCCATTTTTTTGCTGTTGGCCGGCGGGGCTTCCCTCGGCTTGTTTGGCTTGCCTATGGCCCGGACGCCGGAGGCGATCGAAAAGTCCGCAATATTTGCGGATGCGGTGTACAACTTGAATGATCAGATAGCGCTAATGGTCTTGTTTGGCTTGGCCGGGGCCTTGTCGCTATTGGGCATCTTCCTGTTTCGCAACCGCCCCTTACAGATGAAGGTGAGCCTTTCGGCATTGATCATCAACCTGGGAGGGTTGGCATTTGCCGCTTTTTACCTGAGTCAAAACATTACGGAAGCCGGGGAGAAGGCGATACAGGACGGTTTGGGGATGTACCTGCCGCTGTTGGCTATATTATTTGCCTTTTTAGCCTACCGTTTTATCCGGCGGGATGAGAAGTTGGTCAAGTCGATGGACCGCTTGCGCTAAACGACAGGCGCATCAGGAAAAGAAAAAGCCTTTTACCGGCAGCGGTAAAAGGCTTTTTGATGATTACCCTTTCAACAGGTCTATTTTTTGTCGGGGTCCTTTTTCGCTGAGTAGTTTACTTTAAGCTGACCAGACTTGCGGAGTTTCGTTTTGACATCGGTGACGATACCCATGGTTACCTCGCCATCTACACGCAGGGAAGAGGTGATCTGCCCGTGGCGCGCCTCTGGCACTTTGATCTTGTGTTTCTCCAAGAAAATAGGGATGTCAGCAATAGTAGAAAACTTATCGCCGAGCTGCAAACGTGGGCTAGTACCATACAGTTTTTGGTACTTGGGCTTAGGTTTGCCGATGTAGAGGTAATTGACCAGCGATTTTTCTTCCAGCTTAGTCAGCTCAGTAGCGTAAGGAGTATTCACGTCTAGTTTCAGTTCTGCGTCCCGCAGTACAGTTACCACCATAAAGAAGAACAGAAGCATGAATATGATATCGGGAAGCGAGGCGGTCGACACCTCAGGGTTTGCTTTGCCCCGCTTTTTAGAAAACTTAGCCATAGTTGTTAGAGTTTTGCTGCCTTCAGGCAGTGATTAAAGCAATAAGGCGGTGGTCGATTTTCGACTTGCCCGGCAAGGCGCTCACCTTACCGGGCATACCGTCTACTACTCTTCACCGAAGGCTGTAGGTTCAGCTTCTGACAATACGAACGGAATTTCAGATCGTATTTCTTTCTTGTAGGCGAAGGGCATCTCTTCCGAGTAAGGAATGCCGTACTTGCGTTGGCTGAGTTCATCCCACAGCTCTCGGTATGCAGCCTTGAGCTCGTTATAGACCCGCAGGTAAGCTTCGTAGCTCGTACCCCGGTCGTTTTTGAGGGAAATAATCGCCTTCGTTGGCCGTTCAGCCATATCTTCCGCATTGTACGGATTGCTGATGAAAATCTTCGCTCTTTCGCGCAATTGTTCCACCGGCGCGGGGTCACCGCGTACGAGAAGCTGATCCTGAGCATTGACAAGCACGGAAAAAACATTGCGTTTCTTCAGCTTCGTCGGGTCAGGTTCTTCCTCAGACCAAGGTGGAAGCTTTACCGTGATTCCCTTGTCCTCGGCGATGGTTGTCGTCACGAGAAAGAAAATCAGCAACAAGAAAGCAATATCAGCCATAGAGCCTGCATTGATCTCATTGGACATCCGATCTCTGGTACTCTTTTTTGCCATGATGCTTTCTATTTTTTATTTGAACAAGTTGGTCACTTCTGAGACAACGAAGGCGAGTGCTGCGACCGCTACCAATACCAAAGTAGTGGTGATGCCGCCGCTGATGAATTTCAGGTTCTGACCCGTAAACTCTGTGCCTCCTTTCTCAAAATTATCGATGGCTCCCTGAATGTAGGGAGACGCTTCTGTAGATGCGGTGGAGTAAGCCACAAAGAAGACCACAATGAGCACTGCGAAACCCAAGATGCCTTTGATAGACCCCTTGAAGTCCGCCGCCACATGGTATAGGCCGAATACGACCATAGCTAAGGTGGCGACAACAGCAAGAGCGATGGCACCATACAACCCAAAGTTGAAAATGGTGGTTTCTTGCTGCTTTTCTTCTTCCATAGCGGTGAAGTCTCCCATGTTGGAGAGCACCGTAGCCAGGAAGATGACCGTGATGACCACTCCTAAACCGAAGGCCAGTGTCTGACCATTTTTGGTTAAGAATTTATACATAATGTGCTTGGATTTCTCTTACTGCTTAAAAATGTTGTTGGACGCCATGATGTCTACCAATGCGATAGAAGCGTCTTCCATCTTGTTGACGATACCGTCGATCTTGGAAACGATGTAGTTGTAGAAAACCTGCAAGATAATCGCAGAAATAAGACCGAATACCGTCGTCAAGAGGGCTACCTTAATACCACCTGCCACAACAGCCGGCGAAAGGTCACCTACCGCCTCAATGCGGTCGAAGGCTTGAATCATACCAATTACCGTACCCATGAAACCAAGCATAGGGGCAATGGCAATGAAAAGAGAAATCCAGACCAGGCCGCGCTCGAGCAGGCCCATTTGAACACTACCGTAAGAAACAATAGCTTTTTCTACAGCTTCCGGCCCGTCGTCGGCATTTTTCAGGCCTTCGTACAGGATACTGGCTGTAGGCCCTTGCGTAGACTTGCAAACTTCCATAGCGCCCTGCACATCGCCGGACTTCAGGTGGTCGTCGATACGCTGCAGCAGCTTGTCCGTGTTGGTGGTGGCGATATTGAGGGTGATAATCCGCTCAATGCAGAATGCCAGGCCAAGGATCAAGCAGACCAGTACGAAGCTCATAAAGCGCCAGTCACCGTCAATAAAGTACTTCTTTAGGATCTGGTAACCGCTTTGGTCTTCGGTGGATGGAGCCGCTTCTTCTTCAGCCGCGGGCTCTTCCGGGGCCATAGGTTCTACTTCAGCTTCTTCCGCTGCCGTAGTATCTTCCATTTGTTCAGTGGCTTCGCCTTCTGCCTCAGCGTCTGCGTCAGCATCTTGGGCGTACACGAAATTGCCGGAGGATACTGCAAAGCCGAGAACCAGCAGCAGTGCTATTAATTTTCGCATAGTCAATAAGGTTTTACGATTGTTTTTTAAAAGATCAGTCAAACTGTTAGTTCAGATAAAGAATTAGCGGAGAGAGAGGGATTCGAACCCTCGAAACCCGTAAAGGTTTACACGCTTTCCAGGCGTGCCTCTTCAGCCACTCGAGCACCTCTCCGTTGCTAAAGAAAAGCTTGTTTTTGCAAGCGATCTTGAGCAAATATAGTTATTCAGCGCCTTTAGTCAATAGGCAAGGCCACAAAAATTTCAAAAAGGCTGTTGTGCCGCCTTGCTTTTTGGGGCCTGATTGCCCCTTATTCGCTTCGTAAAACCTCCTGCGGCAAGCGTTCCGGTTGGAATAACGCCAAGGCGTTCGCTGTCGTTTGGGCAGCGACCTCGGCAAAGGGGCGTTGCTGTACCGCCGCTATCTTTTCGGCGACTAGGCGCACGTACGCGCTTTCGTTGCGCTTGCCGCGCTTGGGGGCCGGCGCCAGGTAGGGCGAGTCGGTCTCCAAGACAATATGCTGCAGGTCGATGTCCGCTACGACTTTATCCAGGCCGGCATTTTTGAAAGTCACCACCCCGCCTATGCCCAGCAGGAAACCGAGATCGATAATCGCCTCGGCTTGTGCCGCCGTGCCGGTGAAGCAGTGGAAAATGCCGCGCAGCCGTTCGTCTTTCTCCTTTTGCAACAGCTCTATAATGATGTCTGTAGCCTCGCGGGAGTGGATGACAATCGGCAAGCCCATAGACTTTGCCCAGCGGATTTGCCGCAAAAAGGCTTCCTTCTGTTGTTCAAAGAACGTTTTGTCCCAGTACAGGTCAATGCCGATTTCCCCCACAGCGCAGAACGGGCGCTTTTGCAACCACGATTCTACTACCTTAAGTTCCTCTTCGACATTCTCTTTGACCGAACAAGGGTGCAAGCCCATCATCGCGAAGCAGCGCTCGGGGTACTTTTCCTCCAACGCCAGCATGCCCGCTATGGAGCCGCTGTCTATATTGGGTAAAAAGAACTGCTCTACGCCTACATCAACCGCCCGTTGTATCATCGCGTCGCGGTCGCTGTCAAATTGCTTGGCGTACAGGTGCGTGTGCGTGTCAATCAGCCTCATCATTCGCGCTCGTTTTTAATGCGCCTGCAAAGGTATAGATTAATTCGCAGGGCGTTTTGGTGTGTGGAGGGGATTTTTTTGTTCTGCTGTAGGTGTATTGCCCGCAGCTGTACTCCGTGCTTTCCAAGAGCACTTAGTAAAGCACTTCCTCCCACCGATCCCCCTTTTGTAGCAGGAACACGCTACCTGCCGGCACTTCGAGGGGGTTCAAGAAATAATGATGCCCCTCGTTGACAACCCGGTAACGCTCCGTTTCGTACCCCTCCCCCAGGCCGATACCGCGGTACATCCACCAGTTGCCCCACTGATCGAACTCTACCCGCACTTGCCCGCTGCTGTCCACTTGGGCGCTGGCAGCATCCTCCGGCTTTCTCATGTTGTAGTAGGCTACCTCACGTATACCCTCGGGCTGTTGTATCTCTTCCCCTTTGATGTGCTTCAGGGCGTGGTAAAAGCCGAGGTTGTTGCCCCTGTAATCTCCGAACAACCAAGCCCCTTGGTAATTATCGGGCAAGTTGAGGAAAAATAGGGCAGGGGCTTCATGCCAGCGAAAGTCCTCCAGCAAGCCTTGGTAGATGTCGTTGGAAGCCGCCCAGCGTTGGTTGTTTTGGTGGAGGTAATAACTGCTCCCGAGCAGGTAGGCCAGAGCGGCGGCGATCAGCCATTTCTTAGGCAGCGCCCCGAGCAGGCTGGCGAGTAGCAAGAAGAAGAAGGCAGAGGCCAGGTAGCTGTAACGGTCGTTGGAAATGTGCAGCAGAAAGTTGAAATAAAGATTGGAGACCGGAGCAATGGTAAGGCCGTAGCCGAGGGCAGCAAACCAGGCCATTTTCCAGTGGCCCGCCAGGCTGCGGAAGCGCCAACTCCCCCAAAGCAGTAGCAGTACCGCAAGGGCAGTGATGCCGATAACCAACCCGGGCGTATTAAAGTAGCCAAACAGCGCCTCTTTCCAGGGGTGTGGGTAATGCCTGACCCAGGCCGTAAGCTTTAGGGCGTACCGCTGTACGTTGCCCAGTATTTCCAGCGGCTGAAAGCGGAGGTGTACTTCGGCGCCGTAGTGCCCCACCCAGGCGCCAAGCAGCAGCCGGTTGAGGAGGAAGTAGAGGGCGATGCCCAAAAACTGAGGCAGGCTTAGCAGCAGCCATGCGTTGAGGCGGGAGGACGCAAGGCGGGGTACTACGGCTACCAGCAGGCTGCTGAGGAAGGGGAGTGCCAATTGCAACTCGAAGGTGAACAGGCCCCCTAAGAAAAGGGCTTGCAAGCCCCAGAGTTGGGCGGGCCGCCCGTAAGCCAGCCACTGCCGGGCCAGCAGCAGTACGCCCAAGGTGCTGGTGCCGGAGAGCAAAAAATTGATACACACCCGGTAAGTGACCGGCTCTGATTGGTAAGGGCAAAGGAGGAAAAACAAAGCCGCTGCCAGGCTGATCCAAAAGGCATTTTTGGCGTTCCAGCCCTGTAGCAGCCTCCGCGCCAACCGGAATAGCAGCCAAGCATTAAGCGCGTGTAAGCTCGTAAACACGAAGTACCAAGGCAAGGGGCGCAATTCGAATAAGCTGTACATGCCGTAAAGTACCGCATTGAGCACCTGCTGCAATGCCGGGAAGCCGAAGCAATCGAGAATACCGGCTGCCGTACGGCCCTCAAAGCGCACCATCAACCCGGTAAAGTCGGCGACGAAGCCAGCGTCCCAAGTGGGATAGTAGAAAAGCTGAGTGAGTGCCCAAAACAGCAGGAAATACCGTAGGCTGGGAAATGGTCTCATGCGCTTGGTGGTGTGTTGGGGGGCTAAGATAGAGAATTGTCAAGCAACTAGGAAGGCAAGCGGTGGGGCACCCTACTGCTGTAGCTGTACCTCCTCCAAAAAGGTTAAGATCCGTTCTTTGGGCATTTCACAGGGCCTCAGCAATCCGCCCTGCTTCGTGCGGTAGTAATTGAAACTGATGAAGTCATTGCCGCCTAATTCTTTCGCGTACACACTGATGGCCCTGCCGCCCGCCCGGTCGGTACGGGTGAGGCTGTAGCGCTTGCCTCGGTAGTTGGCTTCGGAGTAGCCTTGGGGGATTTGGTGGATTTGCATAAATGTGATATTAGCCTCAATACAAAATGCTTGCTGCGGCTCCGCGTCACAATCGAGTAGTAACTGTAGCTGCATGCGGCCGCAGTCCTGAGCGAGCAGGTCTCCCAGTTCAAAGGTGTATTCTTGGCCATCGATACTAACGGGGTCGATATCGCAAGAATCCTCACAAGCCAACTCCCTCTAACGCCCCCACTCCCTACAAAATTGCACACCCACCCCACAAATTGC
>JAAAOU010000409.1 GCA_009908745.1 Bacteroidota bacterium | reverse complement strand
CGACCGATGAGGCAGCACCAAAGCCCCCCAAGCCGCCACTGCCGCCCGGGTTGATGCGCTGCACCTCCTGCTCGGAGACGGCCCAACTGCTGACCTCTACGGTAGGATACTGGTCGCGGGCGTCCATTTCGGCTTCAAATTCGTACAGGCTGGCTCCGTATTGTAGGGGGAATTTGGGCTCCTGATCAAAATCCGGCTTTTTTACAATTACCTTTCCGTCGTCAGCGAAAACGAGCATACCATTGGCTTCCGCCCGGGTATTGATGAAATCCCAGTCAGTAGCGTAGTACTGCACCATCTCCTCATGCCTCAAGGAGGTGGCGTCTACTTCTGGCTGTACAGCGTTGCGAATCAGCTCTTCCATAATTTCGCTGTCCTTCTGATTGAAGAAGTATTTATTTTTGCGGCCTACGGTCAGCTTTACCGCCTCGTCCTTGCATTCCAGCTCAATAGCAGGCGCGCCGCCTTGGGGGATGCTCAACGCATGGCGGACGATCAGGCCCTTGAACACCGTGCTGTTGTCGCCCCGGTAGCCCATTTTGATTTCAATAGACTTTCCGGGAGACAGCATATCGAGGTCGCTGGAAGGAAAAGCCTGCGTAGCCGGGTCGCCATCTAACACCTCAATAAGGGCGTAAGGTATACGATTGGCACAGCGCATGACCTTGATGGTTTTGACCATGACCGTATCCGGCAGGGCGTTGCCGTCTACCAGCACCGCATAGCTGATCACGCTGGGGTCCTGGGGCAAAGGCGGCAACAATTGGCTAAGCGTCGGCTCAAACATCTGGGCTTACTTTTCGGTGGGTGGGAAAATCAACTCTTCGCCTACCGGCAACTCCCGGAGGCTAGTCAAGTCGTTGGCTTCGGCTACATTGATGTGGAAGCGGGCATCATCGTAAATATAGTAACACATCAGGTCCAGTCGGTCGTGCTCAGTGGCAAGCCGGCGGTGGGTCAGGTCGGACGACATCAGGTTGAGCTTTTTTAGAGCAGTAAAGGGCTCCTGATCTTCTATAAACGAGAGGGAAACGACAGCCCGCAGGGGGGCGCCGTTGGCCCGGAACAAGGTGTACTTTACCGAGATCGACTCATTGACGCCGGAGAATACTTGCGAGCCCCAGATGATGAGCAGCCGGTTGGTACGGTGCTCGTCGCCATTGAAGCCGATTACTTTCTTGAGCGCTGCGATGTCGGCCAGGACTTCGCGTTTTTCCCCGCTTGCGCCCGTGCCGTCTACCGTAAGGTCGAAAGCCAGTTTATTGCGGTTGCGCCCGTTGTAGCGGGCCCGGTTGGCTTCCCCGCCGATTGGCCGTTCTGTGTTGTGGCTGACCGACTCCTGCAGCTGCCACTGTTCGGGGTTGAACATGGCTACATAGGGCGGGTGGCCGGTAGGTTTGGGTACGGGCGAGAACTGTTTGACGGGTATGATGGTCAATTTGCCCGGTGTGGGTACTAGATTGACCAGGCTGCCCAGGCCTTCACTGATTTTGCTGGCACCTTGTGCAATCATGTTTTATCTTTCGTTTTTGCGTTTCATCATTTCGGTGAGGGTGTTGACCGCTTTCTCAATAGGCTTTAGGGCATCCTCGTCTACAGCCGGAGTATTTCCGGTGGGGCCACTATTCTGCGAGGCATTATCTTGATCGGCCACCTTCGCTTTGATGAGCAATTCGCTGATGATAACTGGCATAGTCTACACATTGATGATGGTGAAATACTGGTAATACAGCTCTAGGGTCTCTATCACAAGGCGGCTCTCTTCGGCGTTGAAGTCTCCAAGCGACCACTTTTGAGGATAGGCGTTGACGCATTTATACGACTGCAACGGCTCGTGTTGCTCATTGAGCAAGGAGACGATGACCGTCACAGGGCGGATATCCAGATTCAGGATGGCGTCGTTGACCCAGCTCGTCAGCCCGGAGTCGACAAACAAGCCTTTTTTGAGCACCAAGTTGGGGTACTGCCCGCGGGTAGGCAGTTTGAACGTAAAGCGGTTCTCCCCGCCGGATTTGAGCTGTTCGCTCTCCAATTCGCGTGTCAACCCCGTGACCTCCTGAAAGAAAGCATCCTGGTTTTTCAAGCCGTCCAGCCCCTGAAACGCTACTCTGAAATGGAAACTGACGGGCGGGTAATTAATGCTGCTGTTAGCCATAGGCGAGTTTTGGTGCTGGAAGGAGCCGGTAGCAGCCCCATCCAGCAATACACTTTACTCATAAGTGACGGTCAAACCTTCGTGCTTGAGCACCAATGTTTCTATAGCGACCTCGTTGCCATCGGCTTTGAGGTCCGTGCTTTCGACTTTGGTAGGCCAGGCATTTTTGACCTGCCAGGTGACGACCGGCTCGTGGTTTTCGTTCAGCAGCTTGATGGTAATATCCCGGCGCTCGATGGCATTCAGTTGCACCGTGTTCCACCAATCGTAAAATTCGTTATCGCTCAGCATCATGCCGCGCTTGAGGGTGATGTCGGTATACTTCTGCATACCCGGCATCTGAATTTTGTGGTATTCGGGGCTAGCCCCTTCGCGGTATTCAATGGTTTCCGTCTCTACGGTAAAACCGCTGGCTTCCGTAAAGCCGAGCCGGGTGCCTCCCCAGTCGACCTGGAAATGGAATTTGGAAAGCGGATAATCTGCCATGGTTATATGGTATTATGAGATTTTAAAATATAGTCTGACAACCCGAAATTTGTGAATCCTGAGTTGTCAGACTATAGGATGAATTATGCTTCGGGCAATTTGTGCATGAAGCGGAACACGATAAATTCAGCTGGCCGTACTACAGCCATTCCGACCTCTACGATCAGGCGGCCGTTGAGGATATCGTCCTGTGTCATAGTCTGGCCCAAGCCGACCCGCACGAAGAACGCCTGGTCCGGCTTGGCGCCTTGCAAGGCACCTGCCCGCCACTGCAAAATGAGGAAGTTCTCGACCATGGCCCGTACATTAACCCAGGTGTTGGCGTCGTTGGGCTCGAAGACGAAGCGGTAGGAAGCTTTTTTGACGGACTCCTCGACAAAGTTGAAAAAGCGGCGTACGTTGACGTAGCGCCATTCGTTGTCGTTGCCGTCCAGCGTCCTAGCGCCCCAGACGAGGGTGCCGCGGCCGGTGAAATTGCGGATGACGTTGATGGACTTGCCCGCGTCCGGGTCTACGTTGAGTATGCCGTGCTGTTCGTCGTTCAAATTGACTTTAAGGCCGGTAATAGCGGTTATGCCGACGTTAGCCGGTGCTTTCCATACGCCCCGTGCGCTATCGGTCTGCACATAGACCCCGGCGATGGCCGGACCAGGCGGTAGTATCATTTCAGTCTGCGACAATACGCTCTCCAGCTGCTTTTTCAGTGAGTTGCTGCCGCCAACGTAAGCGGAAAGGTCCTGAGGAGCTTGTTCGGTCTCCGTCCCATCTTCGGCAACTTGGGTTACCTTCACCTGTACCCCGCCTGCATCTGTATTGAAACGGTAATTGACCGTCGTGCGGAGGTAAGGGTAATAGGAAGCGCCGTAGATGCGGTTATTCACCACGTTGGGTCTAAAGCTATCGGCGTCGGCGAGGGGATCGGCACTGTCGTTGATGACATCCAAGATCGCGAAACGGTCTTTCATCTTGGCGCAATGGTCGAGTGCTCCTTGGCTAATGGTACCGTAATTATCGGCATAGATGGCTTCGGGCACCAATATCAGGGTCGGCTCGTCCTCTTTCTCTAGAGCGGTGAGGCCTTTCATCAGCGTATCGGCGCTTACCATCCCGTCCCCATCCGATCCGTAGGTCCCGATGGGGACAATGTAGCAGGAACCACCGCCATTTGCGAAGTAATGTTGCAGGGCGTAGTACATGATATGCTTGGACCGCTCGTTCTCGTCCATTTGGGGAATGTTAGGGAATTCCCGGCTGGTCAGTTTGTTGTCCGCATCACGATACTCAAACACATCTACGGTCAAAACCTCCGGCTGTGCCATCCCAAAGTGCGTTTCGTACTCTTGCATATTGGAAATACGCACAGGCTTGATGTCGGCGACGTCAAGCGTACCATCCCCGCCCTCTTCCAGTCCCGGGTATTTTTCGGTATAGCCGATGAAGGCCGGTATACTAGTCGCAACACCGGCTACGGCAGGAGGCAAGACCGACACCTCCTGAATGTACACGCCAGGGGTGCTCAAATTGCTTAAACTTGGCATAACGATAAATTTTAAAATGAATAATTATAGTGGGCCAGTGTTAGCCGGCATCTGAATTGACATTATCCTGAGAGCCATCATCATCCGGCCCGCGCTTGACCCGGCCGCTGGCGCTCACCGTCTCTACCCGTTCTGCGGGCCATTGTTCGCTGGCTTGTATGGGCACCAGCTTCAATTTGAACATCACTGCCGGGTAATGCCTGGAGCCCAGTACGCCCCAGAGATGGTTGATTTGCTCTAGATTGAGCGACACGAGCTCCAGTATGATTTTTTCGACATGCTGCACGGGGAAATCCCCTTCTACGGCATTGGCCAGCGTCAACATGCGCTGGCGCTGATAAAACTCCAGCAGGTAAGAAATATGAGTGAGTGCCGTTTCATAAGTATCGGAGGGGCAGCTCATCAAAATGTAGGCATTGAGAAAAAGGGGCGGTTCCTGACGCTGAATGCTGTCGTCCTCCATGCGCTGGTAGTTCGGCCGGTTCTTCAGCGTGGCCTCTTCCTCTATATTGATCAGCGTCAGAGTGACTTTATCCTGCTCCCCTCCCATGCCGCTGCTGCCTTCATCAACAAGTGCAATATTGCCCAATTGGACGTACCCAAACCGCCCTCTGGGTTGGCCATTGCGCAGCTCAAGGTAATGGTCAAATTCAATCGCTATGTATTTAAGGATATCGAGTATCGCCATTTTACATGGTATTGGAAGCGGTGAGTAATCTCTTGACCTTCACCCCCTTCACCTCCACACAAGCAAAGCACCCCAAACTCGGCAGCGCCAGCTTGATGCACTGCTCGCCACTGACTTCCAGCACTTGGCCCTGAAAACCGGCGAGGCTCCCCTCCAGGATTTCTACCTCCTCCCCCACTTGCAAGCCATCGTAGGTGATCTGCACAGGCGCGTCGATTTTTTTGATCCCCTGCACCATGCGCGCTTCCTCTTCTGTCAGCGTAGCCACGCGATCCCCGAACCGTAAATACTTCAGCACATTCGGGTCCCGGAACACCAGGTTGCGGCGCTTGGGGTCAGCGGCGATAAATACGTAGTTTTTGAAGAGGACGACCTCCACTTTCTTGCGGCGGTCGCTCCATTGGCGGTATTGCCATTGGGTGGGGACACAGGTTTGGAAACCCATATCTTGCAGGCGCTGGCCGACTTTTTTCTCCGAGCGGGAGCGTACGACCAGCACCTGCCATGAGGTGGCATTCGTGGTTTGGGGCATAGGTGTACAGTAAATTGGGGTTTAAGCAAGGCTTCGCCGTTCCTGGGCCACACGGCCTCAGGTCCTAACGAAATGTAAATTCTTCTTTGTTGCTCAATACCGAATTAAAAGCGACAACGTAGCTTTCTATCCGATCATGCATTGGCAAACCTACAAACAGATAGAACTTTCAGTGCTGTAAATTCCTCTGTTTTTTCAGTAATTTTTTACACAGCCGCCTGTTTGCGGGCTTCGCTGGGGCGGATGCCATAGTGCTGTTTGAATTTTTTCGCCAGATAAGCCCCGTCGTTGAAGCCCGTCTGCTGGGCGATGACCTCTACCGTGTAATCAGTGTTGACCAACAGCTGATACGCCATTTTAATGCGGAAGGCGGCAAGGTACTTCGCTGGTGTCTTGCCCGTATTTTGCTTGAACCACTCGTGAAAGGAGGCCCGGCTTTTACCGGTGGAGGCAGCCATGGTGCTGACATCGAAGCTGCGGTCGTCCAGATGGGCTTCGATTTGCTCGTCGAGTTGGTCGAGCAGGGCTTGGTCCGTCGGCGAAACCGGCTTGGAGGGCTGGCAGAATTGATCCGATGCTCCGGGCGCCTCTGTTTCCTGAGCCTCTGCGGCACCGGCCAGCAGCGCGTCTTCTACCCTATTTTTCAGCCTAGAGAAGCCCAAGGCAAACAACAGCATCTGCAGCGGCAAACCTACGAAGTAAGGATATAGGGCTGTCGGCCACCAATCGAAAAGATAAAGCGGCCAGATGTGGGCGATGAATGCTGCGGCGCTAGAAAGGACAAGCGTGGCAACCCCCAGGCTCAGGTATAATGCTGGTGGGCGGCCATAACGGAGCAAGGCGTAAACCAACAGACCGCCGGCTGTTAGGAAAGCAATTTGCACTGCGGCCCACAAATACCCGGCCAGCGCCGGCGCCACGTTCCAAAGCACTGCATCTGCCAATACGTACCCCACAGCGGCAACAGCTAGATATGGAAGGCGACGATGCACATCGGGGAGCTGCTCTTTCCACTGTAGGGTGCTGCCCATACTTTTGGCCAAAGCAAGAAAGGCAGCGGCCATGAGCAGCAGACGGACAGGCCGCGTATGCAAACGCTCGGGCAGCAGCGAGCCCGGAGGCGCAAAGGCGTCAAAGGACAGGCCGAACAGCCCCCACAAAATCAACAAGAATAAACCGTAGAACAGGTAAGCGGGGATATTCCGGTTTTGCAGGAATAGCAGGCAATTGGCCAACCCTACGCCTAGGAGCAATGCGAGCAGGCCAGCCGATATACCATAGAAAAGTATTACTTTGCGGTCAATAGCGGTTGACAGTAGCTTGGGCGGTTCCTTCGCTCTGACATTGGGTGGCTGGTTGGCAATGCTGTTGGGCGGGGCATTATAATCAGTAAAGAGCTGGTGAAAAGCTGTGGAGCGGACAACTTGGTTTTGACATTGAGCTTTTAAAGGAGCTGTCACGAGCAACAGCCCTAGCCAAACGAGTGTTAGGTGTTTAGGCATGGGGTTTTGGGATGTAGGGGTTATTTAAGTGTCTTTCGCCAATAAAGATAAGGAATTGTTTCATATTTACAAACCAATTGCGAGGTACCCGCTACACAGGGCATTGGCCCGGCGCAACCGGATACGCACAAAGGTCGCGCTTACTTCCGTATTGCACCCTACTCAAAAATGGGTAAAGCCATGCCTCACATCTGAGTAAGCTGGACGCATCTCACTTGGCAACCACAACAATTTCCCCCGAAAAGACTTTAGTATTGTCTAAAACATTAACCATCATGTACGTAGCCATTTCCATTAGCGAGGAAGATGTCGCGCTCATCATGGGGCGGCGGTTCCAAAAGGCTTACCCGGACGCGTTGCAATCTGCCCACTGCCCACGCTGCCGCAAGGTGGACAATGCGACCATAACAGTGGACCAGCTATGGCTCAACCCGGCTGGAGACGTGCTGGTGGAGGGGAAATGCGAGCACTGTGGCGGTCCCTTAGACAAGCTCATAGAGACGGGCGTGGAACCCAGACAGTATGATCAGGCGATGGCTATCCGGGAGTACAAAATTGAGGTCTCCAAGGACTACGAGGTGAAAAGATAAGAAAAGGGCTGCCTTGCGGCAACCCTTCTTCAAAATGGATTAGTATGAAAAAACTTCTTTATGAGGAAGCGCTTTTCTACCAGCCAAGCAAAAAGGTTGCCGCGCACTCACGCGGCAACGAACACTTGGATTAGTATGAAAAAACACTCTTCAATGTGTTCTGCCACCTGCTGCTGCAATAGGCAGTAGCGGGTAGTATAGTTCTCTAGTGCGTGTGTAATCTCACCCGGACTTCGGGCAAAAAGGAATTATTGGAACAGCGTATTACAGATTGTACACTGCATGCTATTGGCGGCCTGCCAGATAGGTTAGCGTGGCAGGCACTTAATTGCTTGGACAGATGCCAAGCGGTGTTCTCATCCTTTTTTTACTTCAGCCGGGTGCGGGGAACAAATTTAGTTGTTCTCCTAACTTTTACTAATAGACGTATATAGCGCATTAAGGTTGCATCGTCAAGCCTAAAAATGCACTTTAAAATGTTAAAATTCAACCTTTAAGACGCGCTTTTCTACGAATGGCCACATTTGGGAGACGAGTAACACTTTTTCCAAACGCAAATTTCTGCGTACTTTTGAGAACGAACGTTCGTACTTGAAATATCAATAACCAAATAAACCTATGGCCAACAAACTCGACCATTACATACTTGGGCAATGGGCCCCGCACACTGGCGCTGGCGAACCGCAGTACGACGCGGTGACCGGCGAGGTGATCGCCACCTACAGCAGCGAGCAGCTCGACTACGAAGCCATCATGGATTACGCGCGGCAGACGGGCGGCCCCAACCTTCGAAAAATGACCTTCCGGGAGCGGGGGCAGATGCTGAAGCGCCTTGCCCTGCACCTCTTTGACATACGCAAAAAGTATTACCCGCTGAGCTACCGCACGGGGGCGACTAAAGGAGACAGCTGGATTGATATCGACGGCGGCATCGGCACGCTCTTTGCCTACGCGAGCCTGCGCAAGCAATTTCCGGACAAGCCTTTCCATATTGACGGAGATGCTGTGAACCTCTCTAAGGAAGGTACCTTCATCGGCCACCACATCATGGTCCCCAAGCACGGTGTGGCAGTGCATATCAACGCCTTCAACTTCCCGATTTGGGGGATGCTGGAGAAAATATCGGTCAACCTGCTGGCCGGCGTGCCCGCCGTAGTAAAGCCGTCCGAGCTCACTTCTTTCCTCACCGAGGCGATGGTGCGGGACATCATCCAATCGGGCATACTACCGGATGGCGCCTTGCAACTGATCAACGGCAAAGGCCATGGCATTTTAGATCCCCTTACTTCCCAGGACATCATCACGTTCACCGGCTCTGCCTCTACGGGCCGCATGCTGAAGTCGCAGCCGCATATCGTCGAGAACGCCATTCCGTTCAATATGGAAGCCGACAGCCTCAACGCGGCGGTGCTGGGCGAGGATGCCCAACCCGGCACCCCTACGTTCGACCTGTTTGTCAAGGAGGTGCGGCGCGAGATGACCGTAAAGTGTGGCCAGAAGTGCACAGCGATCCGCCGGATTATTGTGCCTGAGCACCTGGTGGAGGATGTTCAGCTGGCGCTCAGCCAACAACTGCAAAAGACGACCATCGGCAACCCGACCGTCGAAGGGGTGCGCATGGGCGCTTTGGTGAGCCGCAGTCAGATGGAAGAAGTGCGCAAGCGGGTGCAGCAGCTGGCCAACGGCAGCAGTATCGTTTACGGCGATCTAGACCAATTTGACGTGATGGGCGCCGAGCGGGAAAAGGGGGCGTTCTTCTCCCCTATCCTACTGGTCAACGAAAACCCTTTCGACAATACAGACACCCACACGGTGGAAGCCTTCGGCCCGGTGAGCACCATCATGCCGTACCGCGATATGGGCGAGGCGATAGAACTGGCGAACATGGGCAAAGGCTCCCTCGTCAGCACCGTGGCGACCGCCGACGAGCAGATCGCGACGGACTATGTCATGGGCTCCGCACCTTACCACGGGCGTATTCTCATCCTGAATGAAGAAAGCGCCAAGGAGAGCACCGGCCACGGTTCGCCCATGCCCCTACTGGTGCACGGCGGGCCAGGCCGAGCCGGGGGCGGCGAGGAAATGGGCGGCATACGCGGCGTGAAGCACTATTTGCAACGGACAGCTATACAGGGCCACCCTACTATGATATCCGCCGTTACCGGGCAGTACCAAAAAGGCGGGGCGTACAAGGAAAAAGCAACGCACCCTTTCCAGCAGCACTTTGAAGACCTAGAGATCGGCGAGACCCTCATTACGGCCAAACATACCGTTACCGAGGCGGATATCGTGAATTTTGCTAATGTAAGCGGCGACCACTTTTACGCCCACGTCGATGAGACCTCTCTCGACGGCACCATCTTTGAAGGGCGGGTGGCGCACGGCTATTACATCTTGTCCAAAGCCGCGGGCTTGTTTGTGGACGGGCGCAAAGGGCCGGTGTTGCTCAACTACGGCATCGAGAACTTCCGCTTCACCAAACCGGTCTACCCGGGCGCTACCATAGGTGTGCGCTTCACCTGCCGCGAGAAAATACGGCAAGAAAAACGGGATGCCGAAGATGTGAAAAAAGGGATTGTGAAATGGATGGTGGACGTGTACGACGAGACGGAGGAGACGGTCGCCATAGGCACCATTCTGACTATGGTCAAGATGAAAGACCAGTCTTAAAAAACAGTTTGTTTAACACTTTTATGGTTTGTTCGGCGCAAAGCCGACGGCCTCCCCGGCGCAGCGTACTGCCTCTTTTAGGGCTTCCTGCTGCGCTTTGGTCAGCATTATTGTGCGTTTCTTATTGTCGTAACGAATACGGATGCCGACGATGCCGGAATACGCCATGCGGTAGAAAAGATCAATGGGCACCACGCAGGTATGTTGGTACATCCGCATATTGGTATCATCGCTGAACTGGCCGCGGTCCGGGTAGTTGAGGAGGGTGGCGTTGGTGGAGTCTGCAAAAGCGAGGATGACGTTTTTGCCTGCCTGAATGGGCTCGTACTCGTATTCGGCGGCGACAATCGTAAGGAAGAAAGAATTGATGTCGCTCTGGTCGTCCTCCACAAAGGAGAAAGCTGCTTTGGCTTCGTCGATGATTTTGGGGCCCTCCACTGTTTCGTACAAGCTGGGGATCAGCGCCCCGATGGAAACGGGCTCGCTGATGACGAGGCGGGTGCTATCGAAGGGGTCGATGGTGTCCTGTGCGAGGGGGCACTGCGCACCGGCGGCAAAAGGCAGTAGCATCAGTAGGCTTACGAGGTAGCTTAGGCTCTTCATACGTCAATCGTTGTTGGGCGCAAAAGTACGCTTTGTTGCATAAAATACGAAGGCGCAGCCTCCTTGCGGAAACTGCGCCTGTAAATATCAATTCTACTGCGAGAAGCCATTAGTACTTGATGGACAACTCATAGCTGTCGTCATTATCCCCTGTAGTCACATTAACATCGTCAATACGGATAAGATAGTACATATCCCCGCGTCTAACAGCAAATACTTCTCCTCCGCTCAGCGGTTCGGTGACGTCCTCACCAGAGGTGTCATCAGTGCAATTACAGGCCGCGTCAGAGCCAGTCAGTGCTGCCCCGGTGTCGAATACGGATTGTACTTCTTCTTTAGAGGCTACATTATCAAAGCTGAAGTTCTCCGGCAGTGCATCAAGATCAGCAGCACGCATTTCCGCATCGTTGGCTGCAGAAATCTGCTGCCGCCAGTTGTCAGCAGCTAATTCGTCAAGGTCAATGCCTTCATCCTGAATCTCGGCATCAGCGTCTGAGCTACCTGTTCCGTCACCTGTGTCTAAGTCCAGGCCGCCAGTCCCCTGAGGACCACCCTGGTTGAACAGCACGCCGGTCAAAGTCATATCAAGCGGAGTAGCAGGGTCGATCACGGTGATGTCCAAAGACACAATTGCCGTTTCGCCGACTTCGTCCGCTACCTCAAAGGAGTAAGTGCTGACGTCGCCGTCCATTTGTTCAAAGGGGGTGATTTCGATAGCGATTGTTGAGCCGTCCTTCAAGTCGCCGGTGAGAGACAGAGGGTTGTTAGCTACTTCGGTAGTGCCGTTGATGACCAGCTCGCTGTAGTAGTTTCCAATAGTGCCTGCATCCGGCTCTACACCATCTACCAAGAAAGTAAAGCTCTGCAGGGGGTTGTCGCCAGGCAACGCTTGCAATTCGACGGCAAAGGTTTCGCCTGGTGCCAGCTCGGCGTCCATAGAGGTCAACCCTACACCGGAATTAAAAGAAAGCTCCGGGCCAAGGGGGTTTGTAATGATGGGATCGTCGTCTTCACACCCTGTGGCAATCAATAGGGTCAGTGCAATGGCTACGCCTGACAGCTTGAGCAATAAATTACGCATAATGGAATTCTGTTTTGTTAAAATGAAATGGTTTTCAAGGTCTTTGTCAATTCACATCCTGTAGACGTGAAAAACCAGAGGGGTAACGCTTTTTTCTGAAAAAACGCCGCTACCCGTTCTGTTAAGTTTTTATTAAATGGTTTATCTTTTCTTTTGTCAACCCACTTCAAGGTGACATGTTCGTGCAAACGACGACTCCCTCGGGCTTATTGTTTCAGCAAACGGCGGCTGATTTGCTGCGCGCCGCTGCGGATTTGCAACAGGTACAGCCCTTGGGCGAGCGGTCTGGTGTCGATTTGGTGTTGCAACTGTCTGCCATTCAAGGACCATTGCTTCAACTTTCGCCCTCTGGCATCGCTGAGGCGGACCTCCACATCTTTCGGCAGGGGGGCTTCCCAAGCTAAGTAAACCTGCCCCTGTGCCGGGTTGGGAAACAGCCGGACGGTTTGGCCATGCAGCAGCTCCTGCGTGCTGACGATGCTGGTGAACGCGAAAGCGACATTACTGTAGAAGGAGGTATCCTGCGCTGTCCTGCCCCGTACGCGGTAGTAATAGCCCGTTTCCAGAAGGATATCGCTGTCCTCGTAGGAAGTGACATCGGCATCGACTTCGGCAATTTGATCGTAGGCACCATCCATCGATAGAGACCGTTCGATCAAAAAAGCCAGTTCGTTATCCGAGTCGTCTTCCCAATTCAGCAGGACGGTAGTATCGCTGGTCACCTCGGCGGTCAGATTGTCGGGCGGGGCGATGGCGGCGCACTGATTGGCGATACGGTCTACGACGGCCTGGCGGATGTCCGGCAGCTGCGGGTAGAAAGCGTCCCCCGGGCAGGCGGTAGAGCAGCCATCGCGGTGGCCGGAGATGTGCATAAGCTCTAAATCCGAGCTGGCGTGGAAAGAAGTGCCCAGCGGGTCGGCGTCGACATCGCAGCTTTTCCAGGCCAGCAGGCGGGCCAATGCGTCTTTGGCATCACCCGTGGGTACAATAGCCGTAAAGTCGCCCAGCACACAGACCCCCATGGTCCCGGTATTGTTGCCGCAAAAGTGGGCCCCCCTGATATTATCGCCCCTACCCTGATAGAGGTTGCCATTGGGGTCGATCAACCAGTTGTAGCCGATGTCGTCCCAGCCACGCACGTTGACGTGGAAATCCCAGATAGAGCGCACGACGGCGGCCCAGTCGTTGGCTTCGTTGGTACCAGCGGAGTGATGGACGATCAAATGGGTGACGCTCGTTGGCGCAGGCGTGGTATCTTCCGGGCAGGTACCATCCGGGCACCAGTCGCTGCGGCCTTGATAATCGCCGAGTGGGCAAGGGCAGTAAGTAGACGTACGGGTTTGCACCCGGTCTTTTTCTTGAATTTTAGGGGCAGTGGGCGTCTCGCCGGGGTTGAAAAAGTGCAAGCGCACGTCATCAAGCCCATGGGCCCGCCGGACCTGCACCCAGCGGCTGTCGGCGGGGGCGAAGAACAATTGGCTGTAATGAGTAGCTGAGTTGGGGTCGCCGTGTTGGTCCTCGGCTATGGCCGACCACTCGCCCCAACGTTCCCCGTCGGGGGAGAAACGGGCGCTTATAGCCGTCTGTGTGCCCTGCCATTTTGCCGAAAAGGCGAGAAAGGGGGCGACGTTTTCCAATGGGATTTCAACTACCGCCCGGTCCCGCAGGTCAATATCGGCCCGCACGGCCTGCGCATTTGCCGAAAGGCAGGCCAACAGCGCGCTAATTGCAAATAATAGACGTATAAACATTGATCGCATATATTCTTTTGTGGTGTCTTTGTGATGCTGCTCTACGATAACGCCGCAAAGATGCAAAAATTACACGGCTGGGGCACCGACCGGCGTGCAAACGTATTTTACTACCTTTGCCACCACTATACCAAACACAAAACCATGGATTACTATAAGGAATCACTCTACCTGCACCAGCGGTTGCGCGGCAAAATCCGCACGGTGCCCAAGATGGACGTACGCAGCAAGGAAGACCTTTCCCTGGTTTACTCACCGGGCGTAGCGGGACCCTGCCGGGCTATTGCCGAAGACCCCGAGAAAGTATGGGACTACACCATAAAAAGCAATACCGTGGCTATCGTCTCGGACGGCTCGGCGGTCTTGGGCTTGGGCAACATCGGCGCCAAAGCGGCCATCCCGGTCATGGAGGGCAAAGCCATGCTGTTCAAGCGGTTTGCCAATATCGACGCTTTCCCAATCTGCTTGGACACGCAGGATACCGAAAAAATCATAGAGGCCGTGAAGCTGATCGCCCCGGTATTCGGCGGCATCAACTTGGAGGACATCGCTGCCCCGCGCAGTTTTGAGGTGGAGGAGCGGCTACAGGACATCGGGATTCCCGTTTTCCACGACGATCAACACGGCACGGCGATCGTGGTATTGGCTGGCCTGATCAACGCCGCCAAAGTGGTGGGCAAGAGCCTCTTCGACTTGAAGGTGGTCATCAACGGAGCAGGCGCGGCCGGCGTAGCCATCGCCCGCTTGCTGCGTTGCGTGGACCACGAGGACACCACGGAATGCGTATCCGTGCGCGAGGTGATCATGTGCGACAGCAAGGGCATCATCCATAGCGGGCGGGACAACCTCAATGCCTCCAAGCAAGAGGTGCTGAAGTACACGAATACCAAGGGCATCAGCGGCAGCGTGCAGGACGCTATTGTGGACGCGGACGTATTTATCGGCGTCAGCGTGGGCAACTTGCTCACCACGGCTGATATCAAAACGATGGCGGACGACAGCATCATCTTCGCCCTGGCCAACCCCGACCCAGAAATCATGCCGGAAGACGCGTACCAAGGCGGCGCGGCAGTGGTCGGCACGGGCCGTAGCGACTTGCCCAATCAGGTGAATAACGTGCTGGGCTTCCCGGGCATCTTCCGCGGGGCGCTCAACGCGCGGGCACGGCGCATCACCCCGGCCATGAAGCTGGCGGCGGCTTACGCGATCGCGGATTACATTCCTAAACCGGACCGCGAGCATATCATCCCGGCTTCCCTGCAAGAGCAGGTGGCCTGGAAGGTGGCGGAAGCGGTGGAGGCGGCGGCGCCATATAGATCATGGTGATTTTGAAAATCACCATGATCTACAGTAAATTTTGCAAAATCAAGGCCATCTGCGTAAATTAACTTCCATGAAAATCAAATTCTGCGGCGCCGCCCGGGAAGTCACCGGCAGTGCGCACCTAATCACCTTAGACAACGGCTTCACCATTCTGCTGGACTGCGGCCTGTACCAGGGGCATTCCGACGACATGGAGCATTTCAACAAGCAGTGGGCATTTGAGCCTAAAGAGGTCGACTGCCTGATCCTGTCCCACGCCCACATCGACCACAGCGGCCGCATCCCCAAGCTGGCCAAAGACGGCTTCCGGGGCGATATCCACTGCACACACGCCACCCGCAGCCTGTGTGCCATCATGCTGCTCGACAGCGCGAAAATTCAGGAGATGGACGCGCACTACTACAACAAGCGGCAGCGCAAACGGGGCCGGACAGACCAGCTGGCCGAGCCGCTCTACACCTCCAAGGACGTGGAGCTGGCCTGGAATTTGTTCGAGGGCCACGGCTACAACCGCTGGTTCCGTATCCACGACGATGTGGAGGTGCTCTTCCGGGACGCCGGGCATATCCTAGGCAGCGCATCGGTGACGCTCAAGATCCACGAAGGGGGCAAAACGACCCACGTGGGCTTCACCGGGGACATCGGCCGGCCCAACCGACCCATCTTGCGGGACCCCATCCCTATGCCGGAGGTAGACTACCTGATTTGCGAATCCACCTACGGCGACCGTGACCATGAGGGGGCACCCAACGAGATCAAACACTTCCAGCGCATCATACAGCATACTTGCGTAGAAAAGAAAGGCAAGCTGATCATCCCGGCTTTTAGCGTGGGCCGCACACAGGAGATCGTCTACATGCTCGACCAGCTGGAGACGGCCGGCGAGCTGCCCCACATCCCCGTTTATGTCGACAGCCCGCTGGCCATCAACGCGACCACGGTATTTGGCACCCACCCGGAGTGCTTCGACAAGCAGCTGAACGAGTACTTGCTGGTAGACGACAACCCCTTTGGGTTCAACCGCCTGACCTACGCCCGTGATGTGGAAATCTCCAAAGGCCTCAACCATTCCAAGGAACCCTGCATCATCGTCAGCTCTTCGGGCATGATGAACGCCGGGCGTGTCAAGCACCATCTGTACCACCATGTGGTGGACAAACGCAATACTTTCTTGATCGTCGGTTACTGCGCGCCGGGCACGCCGGGCCGGGTACTGAGCGACGGTGCGGATACAGTACGGGTATTTGGCGACGAACGGCCAGTGAATGCGGATGTGGAGGTGATGGATTCTTTCTCGGCCCACGCCGACCGCCAAGAGATGGCTGATTTTTTGGCAAACCAGGTAGAACGCAACAAGGGGCTGTATTTGGTGCACGGCACCATAGAGCGGCAGGAGGCTTTCCGGGAGCTACTACAGTCCAAGGGCTTTTCCAAGGTGGAAATACCAGAGCTGAACCAGTCTTATGAATGGTAAAATGGTTGCCCGTACGGAAAACAGCATTGAACGGGCAATGAAACACGTATTGCCCGTTCAATAAAGCGCTACCCTTCTTCCTTGTTCTGCTGAATCTTGTTCAACAGCAAGGCCCCTTTCATCATGAAATCGTCGTGGTGCTCCACATACTCGTTGTGCACCATCATCAGGCGGGCGGCATCGTAAGCGGCCGAACGCGGTACGATCTGACGGTCGGCAATCGGGTGCAGCCAGTATTCCAGGTTGTTGGAACGCAGATAGCTGCGGTCGTGCTCGAAGTTGATGACTTTGGCCAGCTTGTTGAGGGAGAAAAGGTAGTCGGTTTCCTTGTTCAGGTCCTTCTGCAAGTCGATGATGTTGTAGCGCTCGAAATTAGCGCCGGAACGCTCGCAGAGGAAGATATCGCGCCGCCCGTCGAAGGTGACGATATCGCGGAAGCGGTATTTTCTGAGGTTCTTGATCAGGAAATTGCGGATCGGCCCTTTGGAGGGGCGCAATTGCTTGAACATGCGTTGCAGCGCCTCGTCTTCCAGGCGGAAATCCTCACGGAACGGCTTGCGGCGGTGGGTTCTCATGTTGACCACTTCTTTGACCCTGCCGATCGTGTGGCCCAGCTCGTCGGTCTTGGAGTAAACGCTCACGAAATCGATATTGGCGTTATTGATAAACGTCTCGATGAAAATGCGTTTGGTGTCGGGTTCAAAGACTAAGAGACAAATCTCGCTGATCGCGTAAAAGTTGGGGTAGCCTCCGTAAATGTTGCCATACTTCAATTCTAGAAATGCAATGTTACTGTTCACGGTTTAAGGAGATTAATGTTGGTTTAATTAATGTGTTTTCAAGTTAGTGCGTTTATCACCAGTGGCTTAGGGTTTCTCGTTTTTCATTCATTTGGCTCGGGATAAAAGCATTTCTCCTTGCAAGTTAGGCAGAAAATTCAAAATCCAATAAATTTTAAAAGCTGGAAATTCGGCTGCTTCCCCAATTTCCGGCAATTTTCCGCCAACTTGCCCTCTATCACAATCGAAAAGGGGCAAGGGTTTAAGCTTAAAGGAACAAAAAGCGCCCTTTTTCGTATATTTTTTCCCCATCGGCGTAAATTTCGCCCGCTTCGGTCATGTCGGTGATCATATCCCAGTGTACCGTCGACTGATTTTTGCCGCCGGCCTGCAGGTAGGATTGCCCGATGGCCATGTGCACGGTACCGCCTATTTTTTCGTCAAACAGGATATTCTTGGTCATCTGCTTGATGTTGTAATTGGTGCCAATGGCCGCCTCGCCAAACCGCCGGGTGCCTTCAATTTGGAACAGCTCATCCAGAAAATCCTTGCCGCGGTCGGCTTCCCACTTTTCAATATAACCATCCTTGACATGCAGCGTCACCCCTTCCACCTCGCGCCCCATGTAGATGCCGGGGTAGGAAAAATGGATAAGGCCGTTGACGCTATCTTCCACAGGGGAGGTGTAGACTTCACCGGAGGGCATATTGGTGCGGCCGTCCGAGTTGATCCACTTGCGGCCGTCGGTGCGGAAGCTAATGTCCGTGCCGTTGCCCACGTACCGCACTTCACTACGGCTGTCGAGCAGGTCCACAATTTGCTGCTGCTGCTCGCGTACGGCCAGCCAGCGCTGCATGGGATCGTCCTCGTACAAGCGACAGGCGTTGAAGATAAACGCTTCGTATTCTTCCAGGGACATGCCGGCCTCCTGCGCGTTGGCCAGGGTGGGGTACTGACAGAGGGAACGGCGCATATCCAAAGTAGCCGTCCGCTCGAAGTAGGTTTTCATCACCCCGGCGTGAGCTTGTTGGCGGATTTTGCGCTTGTCCGGGTCTACGTTTTGGTCTTCCCGCAGATTGAAGGGCGCGCGGATGTAGAGGTAGGTATCGTACGCCTGCATCGCTTCTTCAAACAGTGGGGAAAGATGCTGCAGTTGCTCCTTCCCCCCCTCTTCCAGCAGGATGCGGTTCTGCTCGCGAAAGGACAGGTCGACGTCTACTTTGGCACCGGCTTTGACGGCTTCCCGGTAGACTTCCCGCACCAACGGCTCGGCCAGGGTGGTGCTGCGTAGGTACATCCGGTCGCCCGCCTTGGTGCTCAGGCAGTAGTGGACGAGTAATTGGGCGTATTTGTTGAGCATAAAGATCGCTTAGGTTTCGTTTGGTCTGTTATACTGATTCGTGGGCGGAAAGTTGCACCGGCGCTACCATCGTTTGGCTTGGTAGGGGTACCGCACCATGTATTGGTCGTATACCATTTGCTTCAGCTTCTTGCGCAATTCGTTAATGCCTTCCTTGGTGTGGGCAGAGACAAAGAGCAGCTCCTCCTCGAACGTATGGCGCAGGTTGTTTTTCAGCCCTTCTTCGATTTCCGCCTTGACTTCGTCCTCTAGGTAATCGTCGTAATTCCGTTTGCGGAAAAGGTCGATTTTGTTGAAGACCAGCAAAGTGGGCTTGTCCAGCACTTCCAGCTCCTTCAGGGTTTGGTTCACCGTGCGGATGTGGTCCTCGTGCTGCGGGTGGGCCAAATCGACCACATGCAGCAGGATATCGCTCTCGCGCACCTCATCAAGGGTGGACTTGAAGCTTTCCACCAAATGGTGCGGCAGCTTGCGGATAAACCCAACCGTATCTGACAGTAGGAAAGGCATACGGTCGAAGACCACCTTGCGCACCGTAGTATCTAGGGTAGCGAACAGCTTGTTCTCCGCGAACACATCCGATTTGCTGATGCGGTTCATGAGGGTGGACTTGCCGACGTTCGTGTATCCGACGAGGGCTACGCGGATGAGGTCGCCGCGCTGTTTGCGTTGCGTACGGTTTTGCTGGTCAATTTTCTCCAGCTTCTTCTTGAGCAGCGAGATCTTGTCGCGCACAATACGGCGGTCGGTCTCGATCTCCTTCTCCCCCGGCCCCCGCATGCCGATACCACCGCGCTGCCGCTCCAGGTGCGTCCACAGGCCCCGCAGCCGCGGCAGCAAGTACTGCATCTGTGCCAGTTCCACCTGCGTTTTCGCCTGTGCGGTTTGCGCCCGGCTGGCAAAGATATCGAGGATCAGCGAGCTGCGGTCGATGATCTTCACCTTGAGGAACTCCTCCAGCACGCTCACCTGCTTGCCCGTCAGGTCGTCGTCAAAAATGACCATGCTGATTTTCTTGTGCTCGTCGATGTAATCCTTGATCTCCTGCAATTTCCCTTTGCCCACAAAGGTACGCGG
This sequence comes from Bacteroidota bacterium, assembly GCA_009908745.1. Lineage (GTDB taxonomy): Bacteria > Bacteroidota > Bacteroidia > Chitinophagales > Saprospiraceae > Phaeodactylibacter. The sequence goes on along the minus strand of JAAAOU010000409.1, from coordinate 12,607 downwards.
GTCAGGGTGGGGCAGTTTCTGTATGTATTTCTTTTTGGCTTTGGCACCAGCCGTACGCGCCAGGAAGTCCAATTCGTCCAAGTATTCCTGCACTTCCTCCTCGGTTTGCAATTGGTGCACCAACCCCACGAGCACGGCTTTTTCGAAGCCTTGCTTCTGCGCGCCCGAGCGGTCTTTTTTGCCTATCATCCATTCATTCGCCATATATCTTCTGTCTGCTTATTTTCTGTACGTATTAGATTAAACCAACAGCAGGAGGGGGGAGTTCGTTCCTACCGTTTCACAATCCAATGGGCGGGGTTGAGCTTGCGTGTGCCTTCCCAAACTTCAAAGTGAAGGATTTCCCCGTCGCCCGCCAGCCGGCCAATGGCGTTATCGGGGCCGACTTGCTCCCCTTCTTTGACCAAGACGTCTTCCACCCGGTAATACAGGGTAAAAAAATCGCCGTGGTTGACCAAAATGGCGTTGCGGTAAACGGGCACAAAGGTAATGTGGGTCACTTCCCCTTTGAAAACGGGGTAGACCTTCGCGCCACGATCGGTGGCAATCTCGATGCCATTATTGGGCAGTTTCAGCCCCGTATCTTCCAGCTCTATGACTTTCCCGAAGGGCTTGCTGATCCGGCCGGAGCGGACCGGCCAAGGCAAACGCCCTTTGTTGCCACTGAATTCACTGGACAACCGGCGTTCGGCGGCTACCCGTTCGCGGGCGCTGCTGGAGCCGCCGCCGGAGGGGGAAGCGTTGGTCCGGGCTTCACGGCGCTTGCGGGACATTTCCGCGACGATAATATCTTCGATTTGCTGGTTGAGCTGCTCGTGGGCTTCTTGCTGCTCGTTGAGCTCGGCGAGCAGGCGGCTTTCGCTGGTCTTGAGTTCTTTAAGCACGCGGTTTTTGTCCTTCAGCTCCGTATTCAGTTTGCTGGCTTGCTGTTCCTGCGAGGCCAACAGCGCTTCCTTCTCCTGCTTGCGCTGGGCCAGCTGCTGCGACTTGCGTTCCAGCATCGCCTGTGTCTCGATGATATTGCGGGCTTGTTTTTTGCGAAAGCGGTCGTACTGCCGGATGTACTGCCAACGTTGGAAAGCTTCGTTGAAACTGTCGGCGGAGAACAGAAACAGCAGCATGCTATTGCTCAGCTTATGCCGGTACGCCATGCGGATGGTGTGGGCGTACTCTTCTTTGAGGCGTTCGATATCCCGCTGCAGCGCCAACAATACTTCCTCGGTGCGCTTGATGCTGGAATTGGCAAAATCGATTTCTTGCCGCAGGGTGCTGATGAGCGCCTGCCGCTTCTGGATTTGCGATTTCAGGGCTAGATAGCGGTCGAGGGTCGCTTCGCGGTTACGCTTGGTCTTGGCGATTTCCGTCTCGGTGGCTTTGATCTCCCGGAGCAGCTGCTGCCGGCGGGATTCCAAATCGGAGCGGCTTTGCGCGGCCAGCTGCCCTGCCAAACAAAGGAGTAGCAACAACCACAATAGGTATTTACTTCGCCCGCGTGTACCGGGAAGGAATGCTAAACCGTATTTCTTTTGGGGTATCAAATTCTACTTTTGTAAACTTTAACTCGACTTCAGACGCACCGGAGTATTCACTCTCCAGCGTAAGGTTACGAAGATAAGAAAAAAAGCGGTCGCCGCCCACCTCTTGGTAGTCATCGTAAAGGGCACTGGCTTCTTGATCGCTGTCCTTGGCTTTGAACGCCAATTTCCGCAGGCGGTAATCTTCTGCCCCGACCAGATACTCGGCAGCCTGCCCAGCCTGCTCGCCGGACAAGCGGTAGGTAGCCCCCATCGGCACTACATCCAGCCCCTCCGTCTCTAAGAACACGGCATTGCCGAGGATAAAGTCCTGCAGCTCGGTCAAGCCGGCGGGCAAGCCATACGATTCCGACAGGTAGCCGAGGCTCTCCACTGTGTACTCGTTGTTGATGCGGTCGAGCACATACACGGAGTCTTGTGTCACCTTCGCGCGGGCGACCTCAAAGCCCAGCTTGCGGACGCTGAGCCAGACCAGCTCATCCCGTTGCATAATGAGGGTGGCGGAGGCTGACATCGACATGTAATCATCGGCGTACTTGATACGGGTTTTCCCCTCGAACCACTCCGGGTTGAGGCGCTGCCGGGCCATTTGCTTGAGCAGGCGGTCTGTGGTCATCCCGCTGCTAGCGCCCGTCGTGCGTTTTAGGGAACTGCAGCCGCTGAGTACAGTCAGGCCGAGGATGGCAAAAATGGTCAGTCGAAAAATGGTACTTGGCATGGACATTAGTTAAGTTTTCCTTCAGCTATTTTTTGTTCCAATGCATCGGAGCGGGCGCCGAGCTGCTGCGCTTTTTTCCACTGTTGCAGCGCCGCTTCCACCTCGCCCCGTTGGTAGAGCACATCGCCGTAGAGCTCTACGATAACCGGGCTGAAATCGCCGCCGTTGCTGATCGCTTTGTCGAGCCACGCTTCGGCTTCTTTGTAGTTTTCCAGCTCATAGTAGACTTTAGCCAGCGTGGCTTGGTAGTCCGCCTGGCCGGGCAGCAGTTCCGTGGCTTTCAGCGCCATGTTGCGGGCGTCTTTCAAGCGTTCGCCCCGGCTAGCCAGCGCGTAAGCGTAGCCGCGCAGGGCGGGCGGTGCAGCCGCGTCCAGCTGCAAGGCTTGCTCAAATGCTTTATCTGAACGATCGTACGCCTGCTGTTTATTGTATAGCTGCCCGCGAAGTGCGAGGACCAGTATCTCAATATAGGCATTGCCGCCCGCCATGAAGTAAGCTTGGTCCAGCAGGCCTAGGGCTTCGTCCAGCTCGCCCAGCTCCGACAAAGCAAGGGCGTGCATGTAGTAGACGATAGGCTGATTGGGGTAGTAGTCCATCGCCCGCTCGCTGAAATCCCGCAATTCCTCGTATTGGTAGGTCTCGCGGTAGGCGCGCATGGCCTGTTCCCACACGGTGAATTTGCTGTCGTCCAGCTCAATCGTCTCCAGGTATTTCCCGATGGCTTGCTGCTTGCGGCCCGAGTGGTACAGCAGGTCGCCCGCCGCCGAGAACGCTTTGGCTTCCGCCGGGTGGATACGCTCCAGAATGGCCGTGAGTTGCAGGGCGGCGTCTGCCAGTTGCTGATCGCCGCCTTCCGCGACTTTTTCGATGAACGGGATAAGCCGCTTCAGCTTGATGTCAATATCGGCATCTTCCTGCAAAAAAGCGGATTTCATGGACTTCAGGTAGCGGATTTCGTCGCTGTCTTTTACCGACTGCCCGGCTAGAGCCAGCTGTGCTTTGGCGTTGTCGGGGTCAAGGCGGAGGATTTCCTGGTAGACGCCCTGCGCTTTTTTCTCGTCTTCGATCTGTAAGTAAAACTCCGCTAACAGATGCCGGTAGCTCATATCGCTCGGGTAGGCATCGATGAGGCGGCGCAGCTCTTCGGCGGCCTTGTCATCATCCCCGGTGCCTAGGTAAAGGGCGTGCTTGCGGCGGATGACTTTCTCGCTGATGCCGATGCGTTCCTCCAACTTATCGTAAACCTTGAGGGCATCCTTGATCTCATTGGCACGTACCAAGAAAAAAGCATGACGGTAGTAGTAGTCGTCCACATTGGGCTGCAGCTCCACGATGTTTTCGTAAACCCCGGCGGCTTTTTTGTTGTCGCCGTTGCGCTTATAAAGGCTGGCTAAGAATTTTTGGTACCAGATATTTTCCGGCTCCCAATCGACGGCCTGCTCCGCGTACTTCAGGGCTTTGTCCGCCTCGCTGCTGGCCTCATACGAACGGCTGAGCTCAAAAGCAGCGGCGGCGTTCTTCGGGTCTTCCTGCAATATCTCTTTCAGGAGATTGATGGCGTTTTCGTAATTGCCTAGCAGTTTCTCCCGGCTAGCATCGATGAACTGTTCCTCTATCTTGACCGAAGCCTCATCCGTACGCCCGATTTGGGCATGCAGAACGGGGCCGCAGAGTAGGCACAAAAGCAACAGCTTGCTCAATTTTTTCATAATGGTTTACTTGTGTTCGGAGTAGTCTCCTATGCTCACCTCCGCCGGTTGGCCTTCGTAGGCCGCCTCATTGCCGATCATGGAATCCCGCAGATTAGCGTGGCGGACTTGGGTGTTGTTTTGGACTACAGTATTGCTTACAACGGAATGCTCCACCGTGGAATTGCTCCCCAAGGAAACGTGCGGGCCCACGATGCTGTTGCGAATAACTGCATTTTCGCCAATGTAACAAGGCGGGATAATGACCGATTGCTCTACAGTTACGCTGTCTGCCACCAGCTTTTCGGTCGAGGCTTTGAGCTGCAGCATGCGTTGGTTGGTCGCCACCAGATTGTCTTTGTTGCCGCAGTCGAGCCACTCCTTGATCTGTGAAGGGCGGAATTCCACGCCTTTGTCTTTCAGCAATTCCAGGGCGGTAGTCAGCTGGTACTCGCCTTTATCCCGCAGGTCCTCATCCACAATACGCTGCAGGGTATCCCGCAGTTGATCGCCGTCGTTGAAATAATAAAGGCCCACGATAGCCAAATCGGAGACGAAGGTAGGCGATTTCTCCACAAATTCGGTAATGACGTTGCGGTCGTCAGTCTTGACCACGCCGAAGGAAGAGGGGTCATCGACTTTTTGTACCCAGATGATACCGTCTTCTTTGGGGTCGAAATTGAAGTCGGCATCAAAGAGCGTGTCCGCAAAAGCCACAATGCAGTTGCCCGAGAGACTCGGCTTGGCGCAAAGCACGGCGTGGCCCGGGCCGAGGGGTTCCTTTTGCTGGTAAATGGAGCACTTTGCCCCTACGCCTTTGGCAATACGCTGCAGCTGCTGCTCCGCCTCCGCGCCGAAATCGCCGATGATGAACGCGACTTCTTCCACCTTTTCGTCCAACGCGGAAGAGAGGTCCTCCACAATGCGCTGCACAATGGGTTTGCCGGCTACAGGCACTAATGGTTTGGGTATAGTCAAGGTGTGGGGGCGCAAGCGCGATCCGCGGCCTGCCATCGGAATAATGATTTTCATGATGTCGATTTTGGTTTTCCTAGTATATAAAGCTTTTGCAAGAGGTTAGTTCTTTACGGCCGGTGAATTTCCGAATACGAGGCCATCCAAAAGCCCATTGGGTTAATTTAGCACATCGCCCTGAGCAGCAAGTTGGACCTGCGCTGCCCACCCCCACAACAATTCTGCCCCTATGCTCCTTATACACACGCATTTTTTGCTATCTTTAAAATTGAATTAACGCCGAACGACGCTATGAGTAAACTCAACCCCCGATCTAACGACCGGGAGGTCGCTATTGATGAATCGGCCCTGCGCCAACTCGTGGAACCGTCCGTGCAGTACAGGCTAGAAAAACACCCTGCCTAGCAAGTCGTTTTATATCTTAGCTGAAAATCCAAACAACAATGCAAGAAACGCTCCCAAACGAATCGCAAAAACGCCCCGGCGATCCGACCCTGCCCAACACCGAAGCCGAACTCGAGCGCCTCATCGGCAAAGAAGAAGGCACTTACAAATATTCGGTAGAGGATTTCTTCCGCAACCCCGAACGAGTCGGGTTCCAGCTTTCGCAAAACGGGGACTACCTGGCTTACGCCGGCCCCCACGAGCGGCGGCAGAACATCTTCGTACAACCCGTGGATGGCGGTGACCCGGTCCGCATTACCAGCGAAACCGAACGCGATATCGCCGGCTACTTCTGGGCCAACAACAACCGTATCGTCTACGTCAAAGACAGCGGCGGGGACGAGAACTTCCAGCTGTTTGCCGTGGACCGCGACGGTAGCAACCCCAGAGACCTCACGCCTTTCGACGGTGTCAAAATTGACCTGATCGACGACTTGGAAGACCAAGACGACGAGCTGATCATTGGCATGAACAAGAACAACCCTATGCTCTTTGAGCCTTACCGCATCAATGTGCAAACGGGGGAAACCACCAAACTGGCGGCCAACGACAACCCGGCAGAGCCGATTACCAGCTGGATGACCGACCATGCCGGCCGGCTGCGAATCGCTATTAAGACCATAGAGGGCGTCAACCAGCACATCATGTACCGGGCTACGGAAGAGGCCCCTTTCGAGACGGTAGTGAAAACCAATTTCAAGGAGAGCCTTGACCCGCTGTTGTTCGACTTCGACGATGGGGACGTGGTGTTTTGCCTGAGCAATATCGGGCGTGACCGCAGCGAGATTATCCGCTACGACTTTGCCCGCAATCAGGAGGTGGGCGAGCCCATTTTCAGCCACCCGGAAGTAGACGCCGGCAGCCTGATGTACTCGCGTAAACGGAAGGTGCTGACTGGTGCGGTCTATACCACTTGGAAAAGGCAGATCACGTTCTTCGACGAGCAACGCCGGCAAATGCAGCAGCGCCTAGAAGCCGAGCTGCCGGGCGATGAGATCGTCCTGACTGGCAGCAACAAAGCCGAGGATATGTTCATGGTACGCACCTTCAGCGACCGCTCTTTGGGCAGCTACTACATCTACGACCTCCAAGCGGATACCCTCAAGAAAATCACGGATGTCAGCCCCTGGCTAGACGAAGCCGATATGGCCGAGATGGAGCCGGTGTCGTTTACAGCCCGCGATGGCCTGACTGTGCACGGCTACCTGACCTTGCCCAAGCCGAGAAACGGAGAACGAGTGCCCATCGTCATCAACCCCCACGGTGGCCCCTGGGTAAGGGACAGTTGGGGCTACAACCCGGAAGTGCAGCTGCTCGCGAGCCGCGGATACGGCGTTTTTCAAATCAACTACCGGGGCAGCACGGGCTACGGCAAAGACTTTTGGATGAAGGGCTTCAAACAGTGGGGCCACGACATGCAAAACGACCTGACGGATGGTGTGCACTGGCTGATTGAACAAGGCATTGCCGACCCGGAACGCGTGGCTATCTACGGGGCGAGCTACGGCGGGTATGCGACCTTGGCCGGCATCGCTTTTACCCCCGACTTATACGCCTGCGCGGTGGACTATGTGGGTGTGTCTAACCTGTTTACCTTCATGGAAACCATACCGCCCTATTGGAAGCCGTACCTCGATATGCTGTACGAAATGGTCGGCCACCCGGAGAAAGACCAGGAATTGCTAAAAGCGGGGTCGCCGGTCTTCCACATCGATCAAATCAAAACGCCATTGCTCGTCGTGCAGGGGGCTAACGACCCGAGGGTAAAGATCGACGAGTCCGATCAGATTGTCCGCTCTATGCGGGAGCGTGGCATTGACGTACCTTACCTCGTCAAGTACAACGAGGGGCACGGCTTTTCGAATGAAGAAAACCGCTTCGAGTTCTACAAAGCGATGCTGGGCTTCTTGGCCAAGCACATCAAAACACAACCATGAGAGCGGTCGAGCAAAAATACATGAAGGCTGCCATCGAAGCCGCTCAGGAAGCCGGCACCCCCTACGGCGCTGTGCTGCTACAGCCAGAGACAGGGCAGAAAATCGTCGTTGCCAATAGTGTAAAAGCCGACGCCGACCCTACCGCCCATGCCGAAGTCAATGCGTTGCGGGAAGCAGGCAAACAGGGCATACCGGCTCAAGGCAGTGTGCTATTCTCCACCTGCGAGCCTTGCCCCATGTGCGCTATGGCGGCCGTGTGGGCGGGCGTCAGCCACATTTACTACGGTGCTACCATAGACGATGCGGCACAGCACGGCAACCAAGTGCGTATCTACTGCCGGGAAGTGGCGGAAAAGGCTTGGTATGACCTGCAGGTGGAGGGCGGTGTGTTACGGGAAGAATGCCGCAGCTTATTCGTGAAATAAATTATATTTGCCCAACAGATAAAACCGACAAGATGACACTAGACCAAATTACCGAACAATTCAGCAAGACCGCCGGCAAAGCCCCGCAGTTGGGTAAATCCATCAAGTTTATCTTTGAGCAGGGCATTGTGCACATCGACTTGCACGGGGAGGAAGCACAGGTGACGAACGAAGACAAAGAAGCCGATTGCACCATCACCACCAGCATCGAGACCATAGACGGCATCCGCAAAGGGGATATCAATGCCATGTCCGCTGTCATGACCGGCAAAGTAAAAATCAAAGGCGATATGGGGCTGGCGATGAAGCTGCCTTCGCTGATTTCCTAGGCATTCAACTTGTAGTAAGCCCGGGGGGAAGAGCCCGTCAGGCGCTTGAAGGTGGTATTGAACACCAAACGCGACTCAATACCGCAGGCGTACTGTATCTCCTCCAAGGTCAAGCGTTTTTCTCCATCGTCTATCATCCCCTGCGCAGCCAAGGCGCGGTAGCCATTGACGTAGTCGAAGAAAGTCTGCCCACCGACGTGGTGGATGGCGCGAGAAATTTCGCGTGGTGTTTTGCCCATCAAGGTAGCTAACTGATTAAGCCTCAAATCGTCGTCAAAAAAATACTTCTCGGACTGCATGGTAGCGTCCAGGGTTTTGAACAAGCTGGCGTTGCTGCGGATATCCTCCGGCTCGGGGTCTTCGCGGTCGGCGATGAGATTAAGGAAGGCTTCCTCCTGCAAGTTGGCCGGTTCCACGGGGCGCTCCCGGGTAATGACCATACTGAACAGGCCGATAACGAGCAGCAATTTCATGCCCCGTGCCACGAGCAAAACCGAAGCTGTGGCTTGCTCAGCTAGGCCAAATAGCTGTAGACCCTCCCCCAGCCCGTCCGACAGGGCCAGCAACAACCAAATCAACAAACTGAGGTGCAGCAAACGCAGCTTGCCGAGCGGTAGGCGGCTACGGATTTGCACCATACTCTCCATGCGCTCACCCGTGTAGGTGAAGATAGCCACTAGATACACCGCGATGTACAAATTGGGCAGGATGACCCACCAGCTGTCGAGCAGCAACGCCAGCTGGCCCGGTATCAAAGCGATCAGGAGGATTAAAAAGAACGGGAAGAAGTGGTAGCCATCGCGCCCCCGGCTGAGGCGGTCGCCGAGCAAACTGCGCACATAGAGCAGCAGCAAGGGCGGGGCGACCAACCCGAGTAACAGGTTGAAGTTTACAGCAGCGTTGCCCAGCCACAATCCATTGACGAGGGTGTTGACGGCAGCCAGGGCAAAAGCGCCCATGAGCCACGCCATCAGGCGGCTGGCCCGAAACTGCTGGGCACGGCGCATGAGTAGCAATACGGCAGCCGTCGCGGCCAGCAGCAGCACGGCGGCTTCTATGATGAGGGTCAAAAGTTGGTTGGTCGGCATATCTTGGTTTTGCGGCTAAGAGCATGCTTGGACAAGTCGAGGGGAAAATACAAATTTTTCACAAAAGCGCCAGCGTTGACAATTGTTACTGAACGCGGATGACAAAACCGATTGCGGTTAATAGGGTCGAGCGGTACATTGCCTTATTAAACCCACTTTGTATAAAACCAAATTACCATGAAAAAGCTACTATTCCTCCTGTCCGCCGCGCTGCTGCTGAGTTCCATTGCCAGTGCCCAGTTTACCGCCCAAGGCAATTTTGTCATCGGTTCGACCATAGGTTTTTCTGCTGCCAATTCCAAAATCACACAAGACGATGGGGCGGGCGACATCGCCACGGAAAACCCTACCTCCACACAGTTCAACTTTGCGCCCAATATTGGCTACTTCATGGCCGACAACCTCGCGGTGGGTATTAGTATGGACTATACTTTCAACCAGGTAGAGCGCACTGACGGAGACAATAACGAAGACAGCAACTTGCTCTTTGGGCCGTTTGGCCGCTATTACATCCCTACGGCTTCCGACATGGCGTTTTTCCTAGAAGGCAGCTTTGGCTTCGGCAATGCTTCTGACAACTTGTTGATTGCCGGGGAGAGCCAACGCATCAATACAAATATTATGGCATTTGGGTTGGGTCCGGGTTTCACCATATTCAGCAACAGCGCTGTAGGCATAGAGGCGCTAGTCAAATACAACTACGCCCGCAGCCGCTTTGATACCGATATTGCAGGGGTAAAGCGGGAGACCGTCACCCGAACCAACCAGTTCGACTTTTCCATCGGTTTCCAGTTCTACCTCGGCGGTTTCGAGGCCGCGCGGCAGCCGGAAGGCCGGATGTACTAGAGAAGCGGGTATTGCTGTTTCGTAGCCTTTATGCCACTTGGCTTGAACAACCCTGACATATATTTGCAGTACAAAGCCAATAACCGTCCATGCCGAAGCTTCATATCATAACCCCAGGTTTACACACCACCCTGCAAGACCTTGGCCGTAGTGGCTATCAGGACAAGGGGGTGCCTGTGGGCGGCGCCTTGGACCTTACCTCCGCCACCCTCGCCAATCAGTTGGTGGGCAACCCGATAGATGCTCCGGTGCTGGAGATGGTGATCAAGGGCCCTGTCCTTCATATTGAAGGGTCGGTGCAAGTGGCGCTGACAGGCGCAGACCTCTCCCCTACCTTCGACGGCGTGCCCCTGCCGATGTACGAAAACGTGCGGCTGCCAGATGGCGGTGAGTTGCGATTTGGCCGCTTGCAGTCGGGCTGCCGAGCCTACCTGGCAGTGCGGGGGGAGTGGCAAGCCCAAGCGTGGCTCAGCAGTGTGAGCCCGCCTGCCCATGGAGCGGAGTTGCTGACGCCGAATAGCATACTACAGAAGGGCCATGTACTGGAGGTATTATCTACCAACTTCCTTCCCAAGCGTTTCTATCCAAGCTACGCCCAGCCCAACTACCAAACGTTGCTGCCGTTGCGCGTCCTGCCGGGGCCGGAGTATGACCAGTTTGACGATAGCTTTTTGCAGTGGTTTTTCGGACGTAACCACCGCATCAGCCCAGACAGCAACCGCATGGGGTACCGGCTTGATGAAGCAGGGCCAGCACTCGACTGGACCACGGAAATGATCTCTTCAGCCGTGCTGCCGGGCACGATTCAAGTCACCGGCGGAGGCAAAGTCATGATATTGATGGCCGATGCGCAGACGACGGGCGGCTACCCGAGGCTGGGGGTGATGCCGGGGCGGGAGTTGGCGCGCTTGGCGCAGTGGCGGCCGGGCTTGGAGACCGGATTTAGGTTAGAAAGATTGGCGAGTATCTAGAACTGCTACTATTTCAACCTCCTTCTTGAGTTTATTTATTTGATAATATAGCGTTGTCCTCGGTGTGATTACGCATTTTCTCAAGCCGCCAAACGAAGAAGAAACAGGGTAAGCGTATGGCATAGAAGCAATGACCGCTACGGACCGATCCAACTTCTTAATAAAGTTGTCTCTTACTTTTACTGACCAATGTGCCTCAAGGTATTCAATGATCTGTAAAAGTTGATCCTGAGCAGCTTGAGATAAATATACATTCATATCCTATTCCTGTAATTGGACATAAAAGTTTCATAAGCGGCCTTCCTACCTGCTTCCAGGTCTTTTTTCCCTCGTAGAATAGCAGCTTGTTCTTCTTTACTCAACTCTTCCCAAAAATCAACAGTCGGCTTTAATAAATTTTCAATTTGATTGATTACGGTCTCGTCCTCTACTTCCGCTAAGTGCTCAATGATACTTAATTTGCGGCGCTCTATGTCTGCACTCATTCCTTTTTTTAGATTTAAAAATAACTATTTTAAAGCAAAAAAACAACTGGTGAAGCACTATTCAAAAACAAATCGCCACCTATAGTCTGACAACCCAGGATTTGTGAATCCTGGGTTGTCAGACTACAAACCAGCGCTACGTGACGATTATCTGTTCCTAAAACTTGTCTAAAAGACATCCATCCTATTACGTCCGTTCCTCCGGTCTTTTCGGCTCCCGGTTGATGGCTTCCCGGATATTGAAGAAGATAGAAATATAGAACATCCGGCTATCCACATTGCGGAAAGGCTGCATTTCAACGCCGTCTACACGCTGCGTGAAGTCTTGGTTGAGGAAATTGAGCAGGTAGTAGCGGAACTGCAGGTTCACGCCACCGGGGAACTGCACCCCACCGAATACGGAAGGATTAAGCAGGTTGGTGCGGTCGCTGAACCACTCGTTAAATTTCTCCTCCTTGTCGCCGTCTTCAAACAGCTTGGCTTTGTAGTTGAACATCAGCTCCAGCTCGGCGCCGCCAAAGACGTAAGCGCCACGGCGGAAGTTGCCCAACTTGAGCGCCAGTGGTACGCCCAGGGAATAGGAACGGCGTTTGACGCGTATGTCTTCATCCGATTCCCAAAAGTCTTCAAATTCATCTTCCCGTATGCCATCGTCTTCCGTGATAAAGCCCACGTTGCGGATGCCATAGCCGGTAAACGCGCCGAAGTTGTTGCCAAAGTCGAAATGCCACTTCTGGCCGACGTGGAAAAAAGCTGAAAACCGTGGGATGTTGGAGATGTCTTCCCCATCGTTCTCCATGTCCACGAAGGAGAAAATCAGCTCTCCGCCGTTGGTTTTGTAAATGTCCGTTTTAGGTGGCTGCAAGGCAGTGGTGTCTTCTTGGGCCACGCCTACCCCGGCGCAAAGCAGCAGGGCGGCAAGCAGTACGTACTTCATAGGTGATTTGAATTTTGAGTTGGGGTGTAAGGTAGGGGTTTTTGGTGGGGGTTCAAAGGGTTGGCGGAAGAGGGTTGAAGGGTGGGAAGTTGAAAGGTTGAAGGGTTGGGAAGGTTGAAGGGTTGAAAGGTTGAAGGGTTGGGAAAGTTGAAAGGTTGGGAAGGTTGAAAGGTTGAAAGGTTGGGGAAGTTGAAAGGTTGGGAAAGTTGAAAGGTTGAAGGGTTGGGAA
>JAAAOU010000010.1 GCA_009908745.1 Bacteroidota bacterium | reverse complement strand
TCTGAAGTCTTTCCGGAAGCCCGCCACAGTGCCTACGTGCAGGATACCGTGCGTGACCCCCTCATTGACCGCCACTACTACGATGCGGCCGGACTCTTGCTCAGCGAAGCAGCGGCGGCGGAGGTGGTTGCCACCGAAGCGGGCCGGGAGCGCCTGGCACGGCAGTCGACCTGGTACAATCCGGCCTATGCCATGCAGATGGGACTGGATGCAATTGCCGGCAATAGCTCGGCTGCTTACCTGGCTTTCAATGCGGACATCAGTGCAGCTGTAAAGGCTAAGGTGGCGCAGTTATTGGCTTTCGCTTTGGCAAAAGAACCGGTGGATGCCGAAAAATTCCAAGTACTCCGTCAGACTGTAGGTCCTAACCCGAATTACGCCGGGCAGGTACCGGGCATAAGCTGGCTGGTGCTGTTGCTGTACACGGTGCTTATTGGTGGGATGGGTGCTTGGCGGTTGCGGAAAGGATAAGTTTCAAAATATTTGATTTTAAAATACACAAGCATGCAATTGAAGCTACTTTTTACTACGATACTGGTTCTGTTCATTGGTTTAGCTCAGTTGCAAGCCCAGGGGGTTAAGGGGTACTACCAAAATCCTGATATCCACCAAAATACCATCGTCTTTGTGGCCGAAGGAGACGTTTGGAAAGTTTCCAGCAGCGGAGGGCTGGCCCAGCGACTGACCACGCACGCGGAGGAAGAACGCTATCCCGCTTTTTCTCCGGATGGCAAAACCATTGCTTATTCCGCTACCTACGAAGGGCCTATGGAAGTGTATACCCTACCTTTGGAAGGTGGGTTGCCTACGCGCTGGACCTATTCTAAGCGCTCAAAAGTGGTAGGTTGGACACCCGGGGGAAATATCATTTACAGCTCGGGCGAATTTAGCAAACTACCCACCTCACAGTTGGTAACACTTGATTTGGATACACAACAGAAGGCCGTAGTACCATTATCTTCCGCTTACCACGGAATACAAAATGAGGCTGGCACTTGGTACTTTACGCATCTTCCTAGCTATAATGAAAATATCAAACGTTATGAAGGCGGTACAGCACGGCAAATATGGAAATTTGATGGTCAGAATGAGGCGGTAAAGCTAACCACGGGCCACCTGGGTGAAAGTTTCAATCCTATGTGGCACGAGGGCCGGCTATACTTCATCACCGACCGAGATGGGATACAGAACATTTGGTCGATGGATGCGAAGGGCCAAGATTTAAAACAACATACAAAGCATGCCGAGTTTGATGTATGCTCTGCCAATCTGGACAATGGGAAGATCGTCTACCAACATGCTGCTGACCTTTGGCTACTGGATATTGCTTCCGGCGAATACGATAAAATTGACATCCGCTTAGCTTCTGATTTGGAACACTTGAGAGCAACCTGGGTGGAAGATCCCTCTTCTTACATTACATCAGTACATCCAAGCCCGAAGGGCGACAAAGTCATAGTTACCGCAAGGGGCCGACTCTTTGTTGTTCCCCGTGAAGTGGGGAGGACCATTCCTCTTACTAACGAGGAGGCCGTTATCAGATACCGTGACGCCGTCTTTTCTCACGATGGAGCGCATATCATCTCCTTGTCGGACGAAAGTGGGGAGTTGGAGTTTGTTCAGCTTCCTGCCGATAGGCCTGGTGAGGTTGAAGAATTAACCATGGACGGTAAACGCCTAAGGTACAAGGGCGAACCCTCTTCAGATGGCAAATGGGTCGCTTATGACGATCTTGAAAATAACATGTACGTGCTCAACGTAAGTACCGGAGCCAGCAAATTAATATCCACCAACCAACAAGGCATTCGGGATTTTTCGTGGTCCCCGGATAATCAATGGCTGGCCTTTGTGCAACGGGCTTCCAATCGGATGTACCAAATTAAAGTGTACAATGTGAATGATGGTTCTCTGTTCAACCTGACCACCGATAGGTCTAACAACTATAGCGTAGCGTGGAGCCCGGACGGTAAGTTTATCTATTTCCTTTCCGACCGGGGCTTTCAAACCCTGATGGGGTCTCCCCGGGGTGCAAGACTGGGGGGCGTTTACTGGGACAAAAGCGAGAGTGTTTATCACGTCCCTTTGAAGAAAAGCTACCGGTCGCCTTTCCGGGAAAAGGACGAGCTGATGGATGAAAACAAGGAGGATGAAGCTGCCACGGATACGTTGATTGTTTCAATCGACAAAGAAAGTATTCAATCTAGGAACATTAAGGTGCCTGTACCGGAAGGCAACTATAATGACTTAGCAGTCAATGACAAGGCTATCTATCTGCTGACGGAAGAAGCCGGTTCCAACGCCAAATCCCACCTCAAAGTGGTCAAAATCACGAACGAAGATGCCAAGCTGACAGATATGGCTTCGGAAATCAGTGGATTCGAATTGAGCCAGAATGGGGAGAAAATGCTCATCGCGAAAGGACGGGCTTACTATATGGTTGATGCCGGAACGGGGAGCGTAAATTTAAAAGAGGGCAAGATTGATTTTAGCGGGTGCAAGTTTTCTATCGACCCAAGGGAAGACTGGAAACAATTGTACAAAGATGCCTGGCGTATGGAGCGGGATTACTTCTATGATAGAAATATGCACGGCGTAGATTGGGAGGCCATGTATGAAAAGTACCTGCCATTGGTCGATCGTGTGACCACCAGGAATGAATTGAATCAAGTATTGGCGCGCTTAGTAGGGGAGCTATCGGTATTACATGCAGGGGCAAGTGGCGGCGATATGCCTAGCGATGATCAATATATTGGCGTGGCCAGTTTGGGCGCGCGTACGAGCCGGGATGAGGCCAATGGAGGATACCGAATTGACTACATCTATCAGGGCGACCCGGACTACTATGATTTTGGCGATTGGAGGTCCCCATTGAAAGATCCCTATCTTGATATTCAGGAAGGCGATATCATTACAAAGGTAAATGGAAGAGCTGCTTTATCGGCCATGGATTTGGGGGCGTTGCTCCGCAATCAGGCCGGAAAGCAAGTTAGATTGAGTATCAAACGGGGGGAGACGAGCAAAGAGGTCATCGTTAAACCCAGGGGCGGCTCCTACTGGTTAAGGACGATGGATTGGGAATACAGCAACCGCCTTAAGGTGGAAAAAGAAAGCGATGAGCAAATTGGGTATTTACACATGAATGCAATGGGGAATTGGGATATCGGCCATTTCTACCGGGAGTTTTATCCTGTTATCAATAAAAAGGGTTTGATCATAGATGCACGATTCAATGCTGGTGGTTATACCGATGCGATTATTCTGGAAAAATTACTGAGGCAGCCCTTCATGTTTCTAAAGGACAGAACCGGTAAACCCTATTGGAGGATGAACAACTCCTTCAGAGGGCACATCGTGGTTTTAGCCAATGAAAGAACGGGCTCCAGCGGAGAAGCTTTTTTAATCGGCATCAGGCGCCTTGGATTGGGAACGGTAATTGGTAAACGCACCTGGGGTGGTCAAATCTGGCTGAATGAGCGCAATAAACTGACGGACAAAGGGGTGATGACTGCGCCTATGTACGGTGTTTACGGCCCGGAAGGGGAGTGGCTGGTAGAGGGGCGTGGGTTTGAACCAGATATTGAAGTGGATAATCTGCCGCACGAAACTTTTAATGGGAAAGATGCGCAGCTGGACGCAGCTATCAAGCTGTTGCAGGACAAGATTGCCGAGGATCCAAGAGAGGTGCCTGCGGTGCCTGAATACCCGGATAAGACCTTTAAATACAATAGGAAAGACTAAATTTTAAAGCAAAAGATAACAAAACTTACCACCATGATACCACATACTTTTGATGAATGGAAGAACTGTATTGTCAACGACTGCAAAACTGAGTTGACCGAAGCATTTACAGCACGCCGCCTAAAAGTATACGAAGACCGGAATAATCCAGAGACCCGGGCCTTTGTGAAGCTTTACGGGCAACAACATCTGGAAAATGTTATCCGCTGGCTGAAAAGCGGCCTGGAATGACCTGATCTTTGTGCAAATCTAAGGGGGCGGCAGGCTGTATTTCTTGCAACTCAAAGTGTTCGTACTTCTTGTCAATGATGTTTCCGAATGCTTTGTTAACCGAATCCAAAGAAGCCTTCATGCTCTGTACTCGTGATAGCAGGCGAAGGTCATTTAGCTTATTGGCTTGCTTGGATTTGGTGGAAGGCAAAAACCACTTGGCACTTCGGTACACCCAATTTATTTTCCTTGCTTGATGTTTAATGGCCAGTTCGAGCAGGTCGTAGGCAGAAGCTCCGCCACCGACTACGGTCACCACTTTGTCAGCCAGCTTCTCCGGTTGTTGGATGCCGGAAGAATGCCATTCCCGAATGGCAACGTGTGAACGATCTATCGGCGGGGTCCAAGGCTTGTTTTGAACGCCACTCGCGGCAATGACATAACGGGCAAGAAAAGGGCCATCAGATGTTTGTATAACCCAGTGATCTTCCTCCCAAGCCGTAGATGTTACCTGACAATTCAACTTGATGTGGGGCGCCAGCTCATATTGCGCTACCCAATCCATCACGTATTGATGCACATCCGACTGCTTCTCCCCGTAAATCGATACCCCATTGATGGCAAAATCAACCGTGCGATTTTGTATATCTTGCCACGAAGGCAACCGTTTCCACAAGCCGCCCACACCGTTTTGTTTTTCCAATACCAAACAATTCAGCCCCTTGTCACGGGCATATTTCAAAAAGGTAACACCACTTATACCCGCGCCAATGATAATCGCATCATAAATTTTTGAGTGTGATTGATCCATATAATATCTTGTGTTTCGTATGAACTTAAAAATAATTGTATCGCAAATCAAGGGGCACAGCTCTTATTTCGATAGACGAGGACACTTTGGTCAGAGAGTTCATGATTAGTTTCCTTTTTATCTGATTAATAGGAGAGAATGATCTAAAACAAGGCATTGAATAAATCAACCTGTGTATCAAATCCATGTATTGATCGGTAGAAATCAGAAATGATGCTTTATCGGGCTCCTAACTCTTCCTACATTCTGCAAACAAAAAGTAATGCCGGTCCTTTAGTTAGGTGAGCATAAAAAAACTAATTCCATGCAAGCCTGTTCCTTCCTACCGGCCGCCACCCAGATGATCTACGACATGCAACTGCAACACCTGCTTGCAGGCATCACCTTTGAATGCCCAGCGCCAATTTCTCGAATTAGGATTTAAAACCAGACTGGTATGTATCAAGGCGGATTTGCTGGATCCGCACTTCGCCGGGAAACTCATGGACAAAGAACTCCTCAGCCAGCTACCTTCTGAGGTAGACCCCTGTGGCGAAAATGGAGAATTCCACACTTTCGTATTTGATGGGCCCATATTTAGTGAAGCGCTCCCTCTGCAACTGGGGGAACGGGTGTTCCGCACTTACCCTTCACCTACAGGGCCCAGGGATGTGGGGTTTTGGTTCGTAGAATTATTGGAGCGCAGTGAATGAAATATGGAGGGCCATCGTTCTAATTTGACTACCGGACCGCAAAATACCCCGAAATTTCCGACAACGCGTAGAACTTATAATCATACCCACGCCCATCATCTTTTGTATAATCAAATTTACCTCGATATAACGTGAGGTTTATCAATTGATCTTTGGTAAGGCCTTGAAAAAAGCTATTGGGTATAGTGTACGCCCCATCATCTTCTTCAATGAATACGGCCGTTAGATGCGTTTCCTTTGGTCCAGGCTTGGGGGCATTGTACTTGTCACCCTGAGACGTTAGCCTCAAAACCAGCCCATTTTCATTCAGCGAGTCCGCATTCCAATTAATGGTGATGTTTTCTTCCAATGAAATCCACCGTACATCTACGGAAGGATTCACTGGAGAGGAATTAGCTACGTCCAACTGGGTCAAGAGGACCGGCGCACGGAGTATTCGTACCGAACGGCTTAGCGTATGCCCATTGTTCCAATTTTCTTGCCCCTTTCCCCATAAAACCGTACTTTAACTTAAAAAATTGACCGATGGCAGAGGCAATCACAATACTTTCCCCGGCAGATTACCTAGAGTGGGAAACGAAGCAAGAGGAGCGCCATGAATACGAGAATGGAAAGTTAATCGCTATGGGCGGAAGCAGTAAAGAGCATAATAAGATTACCTCCAACCTCCACGGCTTAATCTGGAGCTTTTTCAGAGGTAAAGACGAAACGATGAGCGTTTATCAAGCCGATATGCGAGTACATACTCCGTTATCGGAAAGGTATTTTTACCCGGATATTGTAGTAACGTCTGGGAAGGAGTCTTATCTGGAAAACGCCCCCGACACCTTGCTCAACCCACTCTTGCTCATTGAGGTCCTCTCCGGCTCTACCGAGGCGCGCGACCGCGGCCCCAAATTTGAAGCTTACCGCACCATAGACAGCCTGCGGGAGTACGTGCTTGTCGCCCAAGACAAATACCAAATAGAAGGCTTCTACCGCAACGATACGGGCGAGTGGATCATCCGCGAGCCGGTGGCCGGGCTGGATAGTACCTTTTCTTTTGCCGTGCTGGATTTGGAGCTTAGGCTGGAGGAGGTGTATCAGGGGGTGGATGGCATTGCATCCAAGGCTTAATTCCTGTATTTTGTGCTAAAGATTCACTTATGACTACCCGAACTACCGAAATAACCGACACCCATCGCTTCTCCACAGAAGCCTACCACCGCATGGCGGATGCCGGCGTTTTCGGGGAGCAGCGCGTAGAGCTGCTCTATGGACAAATTGTGGATAGGAGCCCTGTTAAAAGCAATCATGCTGGTGTGGTGAAACGAATCACAGGTAAAGCTTTCTATTCTTGACTTTCAAGTATTTCTTTGCTTCCAGGTTTTTGATCGCTCTGATCGCTGTTTCTACCCTCAAGCCTATGATATCTCCAATAGTTTGCCGGGTTAATCCGACTTCATACTCCCCTTCCTGGCCGGACTCTTCTTTTAGGAACCTCAACAAATTTAGAATCCTCAGTTCCGCTTCGTTGCAATTGATCTCTTTGGCGACCATTGTTTTAAACTGCAACCGTTTGGAGAGGTATTCGAGCAGCATCAAGCTGATAGCGCTGTTCTCGGACAGCATCTGCCGAAACCGTTGTTTTTCCAGGCAAATCAAAGTGGTAGGTTGTGTCGCTTCTGCACCTGAGCATGCCGCATAATTGCCTATTATAGCGGGAGCGGCAAAACCTTCGCCCGCGTTAAAAATGCCCTGAATCATTGCTTTGCCCTTATCATTATAATTTACCAGCCTGACTTCCCCGGTTAAAACCTGATAGTAGAATACGGGAATTTCCCCTTCCTGAAAGAGCGTTTCTCCTTTCTCGAGCTCTTTGGTCACCGCGCCGTATCTAACTAAAATATCTTCTTGGATCATACCTTTTATGATTTAGGTCATAAGTAGTGCGCACTCAATAGCTGCATTTTACAAGAGAAGGTCATGCGACCAATTGTCTTGCATTCCTTCCAAGTAGATTGCTTCACAAAAAATGAGCGATATATGTTCAACTCAAAATATCTAGACAGCAAGCCCGATATCTCCTCCCGGATGACTATTATGGACCGGTATGACAAGTTCTGCGAAAGCCAAAAAGGCAAGGAGTTTTTATGGTACTCCATATCTTTCACCACTTTGATTGGCGCAATCATGCCCATCGCCCTTATCGCCATGTACTACACACCGTACTTTTACCAGTTTACAGTTTTGAGTATGCTATTGTTCTTTGGAAACATACTTACCGTCATCGGGCAAGCGAGTATAAAAGTGGTGATATCGTTTTATTTGTTCACAGTCTTTGTAAATGTTGCAACGGCTGCGCTCTTTTACCTGGTTTCTTAGCCCGGATTATTCAAAGGTTCCGGTGAATAGTGACGGTAAATGGGCCGAGTACTTTGTTCCTGCACTTCTTGGGGACCCACAGCAATGCAATTGAGCAGCGGCACTACCCGGCCAGGCTCCGGCTGATGCCCAACTGTAGCCCCCTCAGTTCAGCAAGCCCCCGGAGGCGGCCGACGGCGGTATAGCCGGGCCGCGCTGGCCGCTCAAAATCGCTGAGCAGCTTCATGCCGTGGTCGGGCCGAAAGGGGATAGGGCCGCCGCGTTTCTGCTGCTCTTGAAGCAAGGTTTTCACCACGGCGTACATGTCGACACTACCAGCAAGGTGGGGCGACTCAAAGAAACCGCCTTGATTGTCGCGTTGGACGTTGCGCAGGTGGGCA
>JAAAOU010000091.1 GCA_009908745.1 Bacteroidota bacterium | reverse complement strand
AATGTCTTTTTCGCCGGGCTGGGTTTCAAATTTACTATTCAGGTCGATGCCATACAATTGCGGGTGCTGAAAATTACGTACTGCTTGCACATCCTCGGGGCCAATGCCGCCACTGAGCAAGAATGGCGTCACCCCATCATACTGCTGTAGCAGCGACCAATTGAACTGCTGGCCGGTGCCGCCGTAGTTTTTGCCGAGGGTGTCGAACAAAAAATAGGCGCAGTGTGCCGAGAAGCGATGCACCCGTTTGAAGTCAAAACCTTCACCCACGCGGAATACTTTGATCAGCTTCGCTTTCCGCATGGAGGTTGACTCCATCAGCGTGCGCAGCAACTGGCAGTATTCCGGGCTTTCTTCCCCGTGCAGTTGCACGTAGTCGAGGGCGTAGTCGTGTACCGCATTGAGTACCTCATCTACTTCGGCATTGACGAACACGCCTACCCGTTTTTGCTTTTCCAGCTCCTCCGCATGTTCTTCCAGCCAACCCGCTAGCGATTCGTCTACCGCCCGGGGCGACTTGGGGTAAAAGATGAACCCCATCCAGTCCACAGGTAACTCCGACAGGGCGAGTAGGTTTTCCGGCTCGCGCATGCCGCACACTTTTATGATCATTTTATGACAGTTTTAAAACTTCACATTGCTCAACCCACAGAGCTCTTTCACCTCTTTCACGGTTTGCTGAGCCTGGGCACGGATGGCAGCGGAGGAAGCTTTGACTTGGTTCTTGACTTCTTTCTTGTTGGCTTTCAGCTCGGCTTTCTTTTCCCGAAAACCGTTGCTTAGTGCTACTAGGGTATCCGCTACGGCATCTTTGAGCTCGACGTACTTCAAGCCGCCCTGCTCGTAGGCTTGCATGAGGTTGCCGTGGGCTTCTTGGTTACCTCCGGCACGCAGCAGTTCGAATAGGTTCTGTACGCCTGGGCTCATTTGGCCCGTCGGTGTATCCCCGGCATCCGTCACGGCAGAGCGTATCTGCTTGCGTAATCGCTTTTCTTCCTCAAATACGTTGATGTAATGCTTGGCGCCAGCGCTTTTGCTCATTTTGCGGGTGGGGTCGGCCGTAGAGCGGACTTTGGGCACTTCCGTAAACAGCGGTTCCGGCAGTACGAAGTATTCCTTGCCGACTTGATTGTTGAAACGCTGGGCAATACTGCGGGTCAACTCCAAGTGCTGCTCCTGATCCTTGCCGACGGGCACGTAATCCGCCCGGTAAATCAGTATGTCAGCGGCTTGCAGTACCGGATAGTCGAGCAATCCAGCGGAGATGAAGTTGTCTTCACTTGTTTCTTGGGCCTGCGCGCTTTTGTCCTTGAACTGCGTCATGCGCGTCAATTGGCCGTAGGAAGTAAAGCAGTTGAATATCCAGCAAAGCTCCGCATGCTCGGGGACCAGAGATTGTATGAATAGCGATTCCGGCTTTACGCCCAGCGCTATGAGGTTGAAAATCAACTCCCAAGTATACTCCCGCAGCTTCTTGGGGTTGTACGGCATGGTCATCGCGTGGTAGTCCACAACGCCGTAGATACAGTCGTACTGCTCTTGCAGCTTGACCCAATTTTGCACGGCGCCGAAGTAGTTGCCGTAGTGGATGTCCCCGGTGGGTTGAATCGCGGAAAGCACTTGCTTTTTCTGCTCCATAGTTTCTTCTTGTGTCTAGAGGCGCGAATATAGGGAAAGGAAGGGCAAACTACAATAGAGCGGCCACTCATAGCTTGCCGGAAAAAACGGTCATCTGGCTGGAATACTCCTTTTTTGGGGTTCATACAGCTGGGCGTTAACATACGAGGTTTGTGATACAATTAATTGTGTTGATAAACTAAAAAATAAAACTAAAAATATTTACATTGGCTTCTTAATCCAACATGTGGATAAATAGCAGACTTATCCACACCATACCCCCAATCCAAAACCTTATTTTTGTAGGCTATGAGATTGAAGCAGCTAGAAATAAAAGGGTTCAAGAGCTTTGCCAACGAGACGGTCATCAACTTCGAGGAGGACGTCATTGGCATCGTGGGCCCTAATGGGTCAGGGAAATCGAATATCGTCGATGCTATCCGCTGGGTACTGGGGGAGCAGAAAAGCCGCGAGCTGCGCCTGGACAGCATGTCGAGTGTTATTTTCAACGGTACCAAACGGCGCAAAGCCGGTGGGGTGGCTTCCGTTTCTCTGACTTTTGAAAATACCAAGAACCTCTTGCCCACGGAGTACCACTCGGTGACCATCACCCGCATGTTGTACCGAAGTGGGGAGAGCGAATACCGGCTCAACGGCGTGACCTGCCGCCTCAAAGACATCACCTCGCTTTTCCTGGACACGGGCATCGGTTCCAACTCTTACGCCATCATCGCTTTGGGCATGGTGGATGATATCTTAGCGGACAAAGACAACGCCCGCCGCAAAATGTTCGAACAGGCTGCTGGCATTTCCAAGTACAAAGTCCGTAAGCGGGAGACCATCAACAAGCTGAAGCGGACGACGGAGGACTTGGATAGGGTAGAAGACCTGCTCTACGAAATCAACAACAACCTCAAAACCCTAGAAAAACAAGCCCGCCGCGCGCGCCGCTACTTCGAGCTCAAAGACCAATACAAACAATACAGCACGGAAATGGCGGTGCTGAAAATCGGCCAGCTGAAGGAGCAGCAGCTAGAGCTGCAAAAAAAGCTGGAGCAGGAACTGGACAAATACCGTCAGTTTGACGTCGACATCAATACTTATGAAGCCAACCTGGAAGCGCAGCGCAAGGAGCATGTCGACAAGGAGCAGGCGCTCTCGCAAAGGCAGCGTGAACTCAATAATCTGGTTGGCAAAATCCGCGGCATGGAGAACGACAAGCGGATGCAGCTGCAAAAGCAGCAGTTCTTGGAGGACAACCTCAAAAAACTCGATCAGGAAACAACCGCCGCCCAATCCCGTATCCGTCAGCTGGAGGAGGATATCGAACACTACCGCTCGGAGCTGAACGGAGAAAAACGGATCGAGGCCCAACTGGAAGAAGCACTCGACAAAGCAGAGGAAAAACTTGCCGCTATCAAAAAAGACCACGGCGAACTCAAGTCGGGCCTGGATGATATTGTGCAGCAGCAGCAGTCGCTAGAACGCGAGGCTTTTGAGCTGGAAAAAAAGAAGGCCGTCAACACCAACCAAATCGAAAGCAGCCAACGCGAACTACAGCGCGCTACCGAAGAGATAGAGCGCCGGCAGGAGGAAGTCGGCAGCCTGCGCCACAAAATGAAGGAGCTGAATACCAAAGAAGAAGGAAAAGCCGCCGCCCTCACCCAACTGGAAGAAGAGGAAGAAAAGCGGCAACAACAGCTAGAAAAAGCCGAAGAGGAGCTGGAGGCCCTCAACAAAGAGCGCACCAAGGTCAACCGCTCGCTCGACGCCAAGCGCAACGAGTACAAGCTCACCAAGAGCATGGTCGAAAACCTGGAGGGCTTCCCCGAGTCCATCAAGTTCCTCAGTAGCACGCAGTCTCCCGAGTGGAACAAAGAAACGCCCTTGCTTTCTGATTTGATCTATGTCAAAGAGGAATACCGGGTAGCCATTGAGAACTACTTGGAGCCTTACCTAAATTACTATGTCGTCAAAAATCTGGAGGAAGCCTACCGGGCCATCAAGCTGCTGAACAGCACGCAGAAAGGTAAAGCGAATTTCTTTTTGCTCGACGCCTTTCAGGATTACACGCCGCCCATGGCCCTCTTGCCGGATACCCTGCAGGCGATCGATTTGGTGGAAACCGACCCCGCATACCGTCAGCTCGTAGCGTACCTGCTTGAGAATGTGTTGGTGACCGACAGCGAAGACATTCAGGGGCAGCTACAGGATAGACAGTATGTGTTGCTGTCCCGCAGCGGCCGCTTTATTCAGCGGCAGTATAGCGTTTCCGGCGGCTCGATTGGCTTGTTTGAGGGCAAGAAAATCGGCCGCAAGAAAAACCTCGAAGTGCTGGAAAAGGCCATCAGCAAACTGGAGCGGGAAGACAACCGCTTGTCTACGGCTTTTTACAGCTTGAAAGACAAAATCGAAGGGCTCAAGAAGCAGCGCACCGCTACTCAAATACAAGAAGCCCGCAACGCCCTGAACCAAGTAGCGCAGGAGAAGACGGCTTTCTCCACGCGACTGGAAAACTTTGAGTCTTTCATCAAAGAAGCGGAAGACAAGCTCAAGGTACAGTCCGAAAGAGCTGAGCGGCTGACCGCGGAGAACGAGGAAATCGACAGTCAGCTCAAGCTCAAGAAAAAAGAAATCAGCTTACTCAAAGAGCGCATCGCCGATACCGATGTTACTTACCGCGAAGTGGCAGAGCAGATGAGCAATGCTTCCAGCGCGTACAACGAGCAGAATATTCAGTTCATCCGGCAGCAGAACAAAGTCTCTTCCCTGCAACGCGAACTCAGCTTCCGCGAAAAGCAGATAGAGGAATCGCGTACGACGGTAACGAACAACCAGCAAAAACTGGAAGAATCGGAGGCGGAGATCAAGAAACTACAGGACAGCACCGACGAGCTCGAGCGGCAGTTGTTCCGCAGCTACGCCGAACGCAAAGAACGGGAAGCCATACTGACGGAAGCCGAGCAGGTCTACTTCAAGGC
The DNA here is from genome assembly GCA_009908745.1 of Bacteroidota bacterium. Taxonomy (GTDB): domain Bacteria; phylum Bacteroidota; class Bacteroidia; order Chitinophagales; family Saprospiraceae; genus Phaeodactylibacter. The sequence continues at coordinate 3,656 of JAAAOU010000091.1, read as the reverse complement.
CCGCGGCGGCATCAACAAGCTGGAAGATGAGCTGCGTAAACTGAACAAACAGCGGCAGGACGCCCAAATCCTCGTGAACCAGCTGAAAGACAAAGTCAACGACGTCAAGTACAAAGTCAGCTCGGTGGGGCAGCGCATGCGCATCGAATTCAGCGTGGAAGTGGATGAATTGCTCGGCAAAGAACCGGAGCTCGGCCTTTCGGTAGAAGAAATCGAGATCAAGGTCGACCGCCTGCGTAGCCGCCTGGAAAACTATGGTGAAATTAACCCTATGGCGGTAGAGGCCTTTGATGAGATGAAAGAGCGGGCGGAAAATATCACGCAGCAGCGCGATGATATTCTAGAAGCCAAAAAAGACCTGGAAGTGACCATTCAGGAAATCGAGGAGACAGCGACCATTCAATTCTTGGAGTCTTTCGAAAAAGCACGCCTGTACTTCATAGACGTCTTCCGCAGCCTGTTCACCGAAGAAGATACTTGCGACTTGGTGCTGCTTGACCCGGAAAACCCGCTCGAATCCAAAATCGAAATCGTCGCCAAACCAAAAGGCAAACGCCCGCAGACCATCAGCCAGCTATCGGGCGGGGAGAAAACACTGACGGCCACCGCCCTGCTCTTCGCGCTGTACCTGCTCAAGCCCGCCCCCTTCTGTATTTTCGATGAAGTGGACGCCCCGCTCGACGACGCCAATATCGAGAAGTTCAATAAGATCATTAAGAAGTTCTCTGAAGATTCTCAGTTCATCATTGTCACCCACAACAAGCTCACCATGGCCGCTGTGGATACGATTTACGGCGTGTACATGGCGGAACAAGGCGTATCCGGCGTCAGCGCAGTAGACTTCCGGGATTTTGACCACGAAATGCGCTTTGAAGTGGCGCAGCAAAACTGATTGGAGGTTGGAAGTCGGAAGTTCGAAGTCGGAGGTTCGAAGTCGGAGGTCGGAAGTTCGAAGTCGGAAATTTCCCACTTCCCACTTCCGACTTCCAATTTCCGACTTCCCACTTCCCACTTCCGATTTCCAATTTCCGACTTCCCACTTCCGACTTCCGACTTCCCACTTCCGACTTCCGACTTCGCCTAGTGGTTCCCGTTCTCGATAGACTTTTTCTTCATCTCCTCGCCCATCTGCTGAGCGGTGACAAAAGAGGCCGTCATCTCAGAGAGCATATCCGCGCCCGCGCTTGGAGCGTTGGGCAGCATGATCAGGTTGCTATTGGAGTTTTCGCCCATAGCCTGCAGCGTGTCGTAGTGTTGCGTGACGACGATGAGGGCGGAAGCTTCCTGCGAGTTAATGCCGACTTTATTCAGCACTTCCACCGACTCTTCCAGGCCGCGGGCAATTTCCCGGCGCTGATCGGCAATACCCTGACCTTGCAGCCGCTTGCTCTCCGCTTCGGCGCGCGCTTTGGCCACAATACGGATGCGCTCGGCTTCGCCTTCGTACTCGGCGGCGAGTTTGACCCGCTCGGCAGCGTTGATGCGGTTCATGGCGTTCTTGACCTCAATGTCCGGGTCGATATCAGTCACCAAGGCTTTGACGATGCCGTAGCCGTACTCGTTCATAGACTCTTCCAGTTCGCGGCGTATGGCCATGGCAATATCGTCTTTGCGCTCGAACACATCATCGAGCTTCATTTTAGGGACTTCTGCCCTGACGGTGTCAAATACGTAAGCCGTAATTTGCTCGTGGGAGTTTTCTAGGCGGTAGAACGCGTCGTAGATTTTATCTGGCAAAATGAAATACTGCACCGATACCCGCAGTTTGACGAATACGTTATCGCGTGTTTTTGTTTCTACGTGCACATCGAGTTGCTGCACTTTCAGGCTGACCCGCCCAGCAATACGGTCGATAATAGGAATTTTGAACTGCAAGCCGGAGCGCCGGATGCCGTAAAACCGGCCAAGTCGTTCCACCAAAGCAGCCGATTGCTGCTTAACGGTAAATATGCCAGTGAACAGTATGATCAGGCCGACAAAGATGATCAGAATAATTCCAAATGGGATATCCATAGTTGTGAATTTTATTACGAGAGTTAATTAGACACCTACAAATTACGAAGAATACCAACGTGACGCCACCAAAATGCGATGAATCTGGATGAAAATTCGAGCAAGGGGTCGCGAAATAATAAGTTATCTAGAATAGGCGAAGTTATTTTGTGCGCTAACAAGGCAAAAAACGTAACCATAGTGGGGCTACGGTGAGGCTTTTTAACGCAGTTAGCGTGCAAAAGAACGAGTCTAGACTGGTAAGTTATTGTTGCGCGAGCCCTAACGCTTAAAATGACCAAGTCGTGCGCAGTATCCAGCGCCTGTCGTATACCCCGTCAGCAATCCCCCGGCTCCATCTAGATTCAATGCCGAACTCCAGGCGGCTCTCGCTGGGCAGCAGTATGCCGGCGCCAGCGTACGCCCGGTATGCCCTTCCAGCCCAGGTTTGGTCTTCAAAAGGTTCGATGAGCAGGGTGGCCTGTTGATTGAGGTACCATTCATTGATGTCGAGCCGCTCGCCGCTCAGCGGAAAGTCCAATGCGGCCCGGAGCCGCCAGCGGTGCACGGTTTCTTCGCTGAAGATGCGCTGCTCCAATTTGAGCTGCTCCCGGAGGCGGAATTTGCGGAAGCGCTGAGTAGCTGCAATTTGTTGTGCAAACCGGTGCTCCACATCCGGCTGCTCGGCCAGCGGGCCGCGGCGGGACAAGCGGTAAGCTGCCCCGATAATCCAGTTGGCGCTTAGGGTATAGGCCGTACCCGCCTGTGCATAAAGCTGCGTCCACTTTGGGCCGGTCGACTCCTCCGGGCCGTGCCAAGCAAGGCGGAGTTCCGAACGCAAGTCAGCCGACCAACGCTCGCTTAGTTTGTAGCCTTTGGAGACCTGCAGGAATTGTTCGTACTGGCTGGATTGGCCGTAAGCCATTTGGGCTGCGGCCAGCAAAAGCAGCCCCGCTAGGAAATTCTTCATGAAAGCGTGCTAAAAGAAAAAGAAAGGGTTCAATGCATCCTGAATAGAGATGGCCGAAGTGCGCCGGGCTGCTCCGTCATACTGCAGTTCAAAGTAGCCGATGTCCTGATCGTGCTTGCCGCGCACCACTAGTTCGTAGCCCAGCACCTCACCGGTTTCGTCGAGCTGTTCTTGTATCTTTTTGACGCGGTGTTTACGAAAGTAGCGCGATAAATCCTCTTTTATCTGTTGCCGTATAGTAGGGGGCAACCGCCGGAACACCACTAGCCGCTCAATATCGTACAGCGCGCCGCTACTGTCAAATTTGACGCTGTACCGGAAGCCATCGGCATCGAATTTTGATTCGTAAAAGCGCTGCAAGGCCGCCCCGGTATCCCGCTTGCTGTATTCTTCGTAGTGGCGCACTTTGGTGCGTCCGGGATAGTGCTGGTCCAGATAGGACAAAACGGCGGAAGGAAGGCGGTCAGCCTTGATGCGCGACTCCTGCTCGTATTTCTGCGCCTCGGCCGTGCTGCAACTTAGTATGAAGACGGTTACCGTAATTAGGATTGGGCTTAACTTCATGTCAACCTGCTTTATCGTTACGTCTATAACATATCAGCAGACTGTCAAGGTTGACCCCAGAGCTAGACAAAGCCGCCTTAATGAAATTTGCTTTTACTCATTTAAAGTTTTCTCGGCGGCGTAAAACTAA
>JAAAOU010000289.1 GCA_009908745.1 Bacteroidota bacterium | reverse complement strand
ACGTAGGTAGAACCTATGCCGAACAGAGTGCTGCGACTTAGGTAGAACCTACGCCGAACAGGGGGTGCCATTCATACACTGCATCCAACAAGGTTGCCTCAATCAAGCCATATTCGTCTTTGTAATTCGAAGATCTGCTGTTATTCGCCTTTCAGCAAGATACGCAAAACGCATTTTTGATGGTGCTTCGACGTAGGTAGAACCTACGCCGAACACATCTCGCTCCTTCTCATCTACCGTGCAGATATAATCCTTAGTAGACCTAACCTGATTATATAAACAACGGCTATTATAAATTGGATTAAAACCCCAACCGTACCCCCAGGCCAATATTCAAATTGCGGTAAGCGAGCTCGGTGTTATCTAACGTAGAGCGATTGCTCAGGTCGGCCAGGTAAGCCAGCTTGCCAAATAGGCTATAGTGCGGTGTAAAGGCGTATTCCACGCCTCCGGCTAACTGGTAACGGCTCAGGGTATTTGCCCGGTGCGATGCTTCGTTTAGTGGTTCTATTTGCAGGCTTGGGCTGAGTGCGTTGCCGTCTTGCCAACGTAACGGGGACCCTATCAATCCAGCTTCGCCAAAGAAAGCAAGCCTGCCGGCATGTAGCCGATACCCTAAGCTTGCCGCTAATCCCAGGCTGTGGTAGCGGTTGTAGGACAGGATATTTCGATGGACCTCGGTGGTTTGCTCGGTTGTGCCGCTGAAATAGGCAGTGCTGCCGTCTTGCAGCCTAAGGTAACCCGCGGAGTCGGACATCACCTCTTCCGTCACGGAGGATACTATTCGATTGTCGGTGTAGGTTTCTACTTGCTGTTCGTAGTGCAGGCCTACTTTAGCGTAAAACCCTTTGTAGATGGGCAATGCCGCAGAAAGGTTGGCTTGCAGCTGATACTTGGCCTGTTCTGTGGCGTTGCGCTCGTCTACGTAGCCTGCATATTGCCCATTCAGGGCGGAGAATTCCCGGCTTGATTGGCCTGCCGAAAAGGCTGCTACGAGGGCAACCTTTGCAGACGTGGACGGCGTGGTGTGAGGGGCAGCGTCGGGTATTGGTGCAACTCGGTTATTTGATGTAGCTAGCTTCACATCAGGCAACGGCAGCGTTTGCAGGGTTGCTGTTGCTACCCGCCGTTCCAAAGGTGCTGTAGTATTTGCAGCTGTTTCGGCCACGCTGTAGCGCCCGCTTTTATGCGGGGTCGGGGTGCCCCTTTTTGCCACCTTACCCATTTCCTGCCGTTTGCCAGCCGTGTTGAGGGCGCGTGTACGCTTCTTTGTAGAATGGCTATGGGCAGCTCCTACGGTGGTGGGTGGTGTGACAGTACTGGCCAGACTGATATCGTCCTTTTGACCGGTATCCATGCATTCTTCCTCACCTGTTTCTGCGGTCATCAGATTTCGGTTGATGCTATTTGGCCCATGCGCTGCAGCTTGTTGTGCCGTTGGCCGATTTGGTGCCCCGCTGTTTTTATAAGAGGGATAAACAGCTAGCCACGCGATCGCTATTACAACAATACTGCCGCCTACTATCCAAAGCCAAAACCCTTTTCTATCTTTTTGTTCCTCTGGCAATTGGTTGTTGATCTCCTCCCATAGGCCGGCTTGGTCGTAGGTTGGAACATACGATTTCAGTTTTGCCCTCGCCTTTTTGTCATTGTGCTTGTCCATAGTTCACCTTATTTCGTATTTGGCTTTTTTTTGCAAGATGGCTCTGGCCCTTGCTAGTTGAGAGCGGGAAGTAGCGGCACTGATCCCCAGTTTTTCCCCGATTTCGTTGTGGTCAAAGCCCTCTACCACATACATATTGAAAACCAACCGATAGCCGTCCGGCAATTCATTGACGATATCCATAAGCTCTTGTGCGGACAGGGCTTCGTAGATGTCGTAATCGACGGTAGGCGCCATATCCTGATGGATGCTTTCTACATAGGTGATTTTGCGGTGGTGCCGAAGCACATGCAGGGAAGCATGGACAGCTATCCTTGCTGCCCATGCCATGAATGTGCCCTTCGCTGATTTGTATTGGGTGATCTTGCTAAAGATTTTCAGGTAAGTATCCTGAAAGGCGTCTTTCGCCATGCTATGATCATTGGTATACCGAATGCAGATGTTCATGATTTCATCCGCCGTAGATTGATAGAGGGTGTGCCTTGCCCCTCGGTCCCCTTTTTGGCAAGCCCTCACTACGTTCGGTATATCAATTTTTGACTCCAAGGATCAGAGTTTTACAACGTCGATGGCTCCGGTCATACTCTGGGAAATGCCCTGTAGCGCATTCACGACCTCTCCGGATATGTCTGCGACGAAGCGGTCGTCATCAGCAGTCACGTCGATTGAAATTTCAACAGACGGCTGTTTGAAGTAGATCGCTTCTTGATTGCTGTTGGTAATAAAGAATTCGCGGACACTGTAGATTCCAGCATCGGACTTGTCCAGAACGATAGCCAGAAGCAGGTTGTCAGCGCTACTTATACCAGTTACAAAGTAGCGGTTTGTGGTCTGATTGTACTCCAGCTGAGCCTCGTCGAATAGCAAGGTATCGGAATCGATAACGATTGTTGCTTCGCCATCGAGGTCAAGGGGGTCAAAACAAGTTTCAAAGTCGAGTACCATTTCGGTATCTGTCAATTCGGTACATTCCTGCTCGAATGTCCCCTGAGCAAAACTGCTTCTGATGCTTATATCTACGCAGTCTCCGACCCCACAGTCTTCCACATCAACTTCGTACGCCCCATCTACAATCTCCGCACTGGCGGTTCTGCCATCTTGGAATGTAAACGTGATCTCACCAGATGGCAACCCTTCCGGGGCATTGCAATCGGTGACAAAACCGGTGAAGTTGTAGCGGGCCCCTGGTATCCAATTGGTTGTAAACGTACCGATGTCAAGGTCTGCCGTATAGGCTCCCACATCATTAAGTGGCGTAACCGGCTGGCATTCTTGAAAGGCGATCAACTGCCGGGGTTCCGCAGTCTTCGGCACCGCAAACTCAAATTCCCCGTTGGCATCCGTAACGCCAAAGGTCTGAAAGGAGCCCACGAGGTCGCTACCATTTATCATGATCAGGTAGGCATTGGCTACCGCTGTGCCGTCTTCGTACAACAGCTGGCCAGTGATTTGGATCAGGGTATCGGTAATGGATGATGCTTCTAGATCAAGCGGGATCGATGCACTCTCCGCCATGATAATGTTTTTTCCTACCGCATCGGCATCCAATACCATGACTTTCTGCTCCGCGACGTCGTATTGATCAGACTGGGCGGATATATTCACCCTCGAGCCATCTCTGGGAAGGGTGTATTCGTATTGACCATCGGCATCAGCAGCTACGTCGTGTATCTCCCCATCGTGGTACATTTGCACGGTAGCATTGGCTACTGCCGCTCCATCCGTGTTGGTGACCTTGCCCGTAAGCAGGATTGGGTTGAGTTCTTCGGCTGGGTTTTCGGTCACCTTAGTGGTTATTTCATCATATCCTTTTTCACAGGATGAAAAGCATAAAATGGCCATTAGGCTATATAGAAGTAAGTTTTTCATAAACCAATTTTTCGATGTGACAAATCAAAGTACAGTCTTAAAGTATCGATCGACACCTGTACTATACACAGGGGTGGGTATGTGCTGCATGGCTGGGTGATTTTTTTTACGGTTAAGGAATATCGTTGGGGTGGGATGGGTCTATTGGCGGCCTGCTGTGACGTCGGTAGAACCTGCTGTGACGTAGGTAGAGAACCTACGCCGAACAGGAACATATTAGGACGAAGCCCCTTCCCTATTCGTGTTTCTTCGTGTCATTCGTGGCTTTACTGCTACTCAGGATTGCCGCAGCACAGCTGCTAGTATTTTCACGTTGATGTGATAGCCGCGCGGATTTGCAAAATCCTTGCAGCGTTGCTTTTTGTTGTTTTGGCTGGTGGCTTGGTTTTAGGGTTTTAGGCTACGAGCAGCGGGGTACATCTTCTTAGTGTTTGTTTCTGCTGTGACGTAGGTAGAACCTACGCCGAACAGGGTGCTACGCTTCCATCAACAACCATTAATCCTACCTTGATGGATGTCAACGGTGGAATAACCAACCACAACCCCTATCTTTGCAAAAAATTAAAAACCGACAGCATGAAACTGCAACACCTTCTAATTACGATCCTGGCCTTATCCCTTAGCCTGACCGCTTGCCAGAGCGACTCCCAAAGCGGCGGCGAATCGGCACAAGCCGAGGCCGACAGCACTGGCATGGCACAATTTGCGGAAGACGAGAACTTCCAAAACGCCCACGATGAACCGGGTAAAGCCGACGCCCAAGGCAACGGCAACATGATGGAGTTTCCGACACCAGACGGCAATACGGCCAAAGCTTATACCTTGATGCCCGAAACCTCCACCAACCAATACCTCTTCATTTTCCACGAATGGTGGGGCTTGAACGACCACATCAAGCAGGAGGCCGAGCGCTACTTTAAGGAACTGGACTCCGTGAACGTCATGGCCCTCGACCTTTACGACGGCAAGATGGCCGAAAAGCGCGAGCAGGCCAGTGAACTGATGGAGAGCGTCAGCGAAGAGCGCATCCGTGCCATCATACAGGGTGCCATCAACAAAGCCGGCGACGATGCGGAAATCGCGACCGTGGGCTGGTGCTTCGGCGGCGGCTGGTCTCTGAAAGCCTCCATTATGGCAGGGGAGCAGGGAGAAGCTTGCGTGATGTACTATGGCATGCCCGTGGAGGAGCAATCAGCACTAGAGCCTTTGGAGGCCCCAATTTTGGCCCACTTTGCCATGCAGGACGACTGGGTGACCCCGGCGGTAGCCAATAATTTCAAAATGCTTGTTAGGGGTGCCGACAAAACCATGCAGATGCAGATGTACAACGCCGAGCATGCCTTTGCCAACCCCAGCCAGGTCAGCTATGACGCCCAGGCCGCCAAGCGGGCGAACACAGCCACAATGGCTTTTTTGAAAGACGAATTACTAGACGCAAGGGTTCAATAGGCTTGCAGTTTGCGTAACCTCGCCTTATTTTGCCCGTAAATACTTGGTATGAGCAGGAGGCCGTGGATTTTACTGGGCATTGCTGTGGCGTTGCTGCTAGCGCTCCAGCAAGGCGACCAACGAGCGCCCGCCCGGGCGGAAGTAGCTGCCGAGGCGGATGCATTCGCGCAACAGGCTGAGCAGCGCATCCGCCCGTGGCTGCAACAGGACAGCTTGTGGCTAAGCTCCACCCCCCTCACCCCTGCTCCCAGCCTTTGGGCCCGTACCGGCTGGCCCGAAGGCTGGGCTTTTTTCCTACACCGCGCGGATTCCTTGCACTTCTGGACGGATTATCAGCTGCCGTGGCCCAGCACGCCGGTTGACAGCAACACCCGGCTATTGCTCCATCCCCGGCACCGGGCACAGCTGCTTTTCCACCGTACTTTGCCAATGGGCTGGACCGTCACTGCCGCCATTGAGCTTCCCCCTACCTTGCCGGTACAGCCGGCCCAACAGCTCACGCTCGTTTCCGGACCGTGGCAGCAACGTCTTGATCAGCGCCCAAACAGGAGTGCGGCTTGGCAGTACACGCACCTCGCCGGGCTCGTGTTGTACATCCTGCTGCTCATAGCCAGCTTGGATAGCTTCGCCCGCCTAATCACCGCAAGGGGGTATCCGCTACTGGCCTTCTTCACGGCTAGCCTGGGCCTGTTGCTGGGTTATGCGCTCCTGCCGGCTGGCGAATACCCTGCTATTGGTGTTCTGCAACAACTGCTCCACAGCCCCCTTTCCCGCTGGTCAGTCGCCCATCTGTTACTACTGGCGCCCGCCGCGCTTTGGCTACTCAGCCTGGCTCAGCACTTGTTTGGCAAAGCGGCACTACCCTTCGAATATCCTCGCTGGAAGTGGTTATTCAGCATTGCCGCTTACCTGAGCATAACCGTCGGCTTGTTGCTCACGGGGGCGGTTTTCCAGCAGTTGCTGCTGTACGCCAACCTACCTTTTGATTTCAATAATGTACTGGAGCTAAGTGCTGCGGAGTTCGCCGCTATGGGGGCTATCGTGTTGCTGCTGCTCACCCTACTGCTCTACAGTTTGTGGATAGCGCGCCGGGCATACCAATTGCAAGCCAACCGCAACCACCGCCTGCTCAGCTTAGGGGGGGCTTTGTTGCTGTCTTTACCCTTAGCCTGGGGGTTGCAGCTGGGCGTAGGCCCGCTGCCGCTGCTTTTGCTCGCCTTGCTTTTTGTGGCGCTGCTGGACTTGTTTGTAGAGTTGGAAGCCGCGAGCCCCGCCTGGCTGCTGCTATGGCTCGCCTTTCTATCCGCTTTTTCAGCAGGGCTGTTGTTCAAGTACAACCTGGACCAAGGCAGCGAGCAGCGGCATTACTATGCACAAGATGTCACCCACCCGGTGGATGCGGAAGCCGAACAGCCGCTGGAACGGCTCAGCGAGCAATTGCGGGTGGCTGGCGAGCCGGTACGGCTGGACTCCGTACTGCGCTACCTGCCTTATCTAGAGAAAAACTACCACTGGCAGTGGCTGTCCCCCCAACAGCAACAGCCATTAGGATGGCCTAAGTTAAAAGGGCAAGTGTCCCTGCTGCCCCCCAACGCGCATTACTACACCTATGGCGTAAAAGCAGCATGGACCGACAGCCTGCTGGCGTTTCGCCCCCGGCTGCAGAGCACTCAGCGCGTAGTGCGCCAACTCATCGCCCAAGCGCCGCAGCAGTCTGAACGCTATTCCCTCACCTTGTTCAAAGACACAACGCTGATCGCCCAACGGGGCTATTTCCTGCGGGCGTGGACCGCTCAGGAAAACTGGCCGGCCAAAGGGCAAAGCCGGGAGGTGGTCAACAGTCAGCGCGCGAACCTCTACTACCGGCCTGGCAATGGTTACACCGTCATCGTAGGCGAAGAGCTAGGCGGGTACATCAAACCCCTGTCCCTTTTTTCTTACCTGTTTGCCTTGTTGACCATCGCCGCCCTGCTGCTTTTTGGCGCCAACCGCCTCTACCCTTTCCTACCCGCCACGCCGGGCAGCTTGCTCTTTGGGCCGCCTTCCCTTCGCCACCGTATACAGCTGGCCGTCATCGCCCTGACCTTGTTTGCATTTTTGGTCATCAGCGCCGTTACCGTGGTCACTTTGCAGCAATCGGCACGGGAAGAGCAAACGCAACAGCTGCTGGATAAAGTGGAGGTGCTGCTGCGGGATTTACCGCCTTTGACGGCGGCTGGCCTGCCACAGGAAACCTTGAGCCATCTGGCCAACATCCACCAAGTCGACATTAGTTGCTTCAGTGCATCTGGACGATTGCTGGCTAGCTCCGTGCCTTTTGTCTTCTCAGAGGGGTGGCAAGCGCCCCGCATCAACCCGGCTGCCCGGCGGGCAAAACAGCAACAAGGCTACAAACCGGCTGTTATCCCGGAGCGGGTAGGCCCAATTGATTACCTAGCAGCCTATGTGCCGGTCCGACGGGCGGATGCCGAAGACCTGTTCCTGCGTATCCCCTTCACCGCTACCGACCGCAACGTGCAGAAAACCGCACTCAGCTTTATTGGGAACTTGCTCAATGTGTACGTCTTCTTGCTGCTCATCGCCGGGGCCATCGCCATTACCGTAGCCAATTCCATTACCCGCCCGCTGATGAAGATAGGTGCTAAACTCCGCGGCTTCCGCCTGGGCAAAAACGAACCGCTAGAATGGGAAAGCGAGGACGAAATCGGCAAGCTCGTCGCCGAGTACAACAGCATGATACAAAAGCTCGAAGAAAGCGCCGAGAAGCTCCGCCAATCAGAACGGGAGGGGGCCTGGCGCGAAATGGCTAAGCAGGTCGCCCACGAGATCAAGAACCCGCTCACCCCGATGAAACTCAGCATCCAATATTTGCAGCACGCCCAAAAGTCTGATCCCGAGCGAGCTGCCGCTATGATCAGCAGCGTGTCACAAACGCTGATCGAGCAGATCGACGGCCTGGCGCGCATCGCTACTGCCTTTTCCAATTTTGCCAAAATGCCGAAAGCGGAGCAAGAATGGTTCTCGCTGAATGATGCCGTACGCGCCAATTACCAGCTTTTCACGGAGCATCAAGAAACGGCGGAGAAGTTCCAACTACATTTGCCCGAGGAGCCCTTGCAGATTTTCGCCGACAAAGGGCACTTCAACCGCGTGCTGACCAACCTGCTGAAAAACGCGCAGCAAGCTATCCCCCAAGGCCGGCAGGGGGAGATTTCGCTTACGCTAAAACGAGAAGGCAAGCGGGCTACTATCCATGTGCAGGACAACGGCAGCGGCATACCCGAGGAGGTGCAGCCTAAAGTATTCCAGCCCAATTTCACCACCAAGTCCT
>JAAAOU010000479.1 GCA_009908745.1 Bacteroidota bacterium | reverse complement strand
CGAATTGGCCCTACGCCTTTATGCCACCCTGCACGAGCGTTACCCCAAGCACAAAAATGCACCTAAAGCCTTGTTTATGAAGGCCTTCACCTACGATGACAACCTTAAACAATTGGACAAGGCCCGGGAGGCATACGAACGGTTTTTGCAGCAATATCCTAATGACGATTTCGCCGATGACGCACAGGTATTGCTGGACAACTTGGGTAAAAAGGATGAGGAAATTATTGACAACCTGACTGGGAAAAGCCAATCGGAAACAGAATAGAGTTTATTAAGGTAGGTTTTGTATAGGGTATGGATGAGTATTTTTTGCCAGATCAAAGAACGCCCGGAACCTCGTAGCCTAAGCTACGAAGGTGAGGACGAGATGCAGAGCTGGTGAAAAAGACCATTCAGAGACATACAAAATTTGCGTTAATAAACTCTAATAATTACCGATCTTCAAAAAAGTCTGAAGTTTCGCTAACTTTGAGGCTCAAAACCAACAACCTGTTTTTTGCTATGTCCAGGAATTACGACCTTTCTGACCCTACTGACCTCGAGGTGCTCAAGTCTGACTTCGAGATGTACTCCGCTGACGAATGGCAGCAGATGATCGACTATTCGCTGGAGGAAGGCAACAAGCGCATGCTCAGCTACGACGAGCGCGGCGTGCTGATGCAAGCGCGCAAAAAAGCCCTTTATAAGAACCACCCTTCACCCCGGCAGATGGTTTGGGCGCTAAAAGTGGCGGACAAGGTGGAGGAGCACAAGAAAGCAAACAAAAAATAATTTGTGACGCTATGCTTCCTGCCGTTTGCCGTAAGCTAAGGCCAACCGGATGCGGTGGTAAGGTACTTGCTCGTCGAGGTACTCGTAAATATCCTTTAGCTTGTAGGGCTCCTGTAGGTAGCGCAGCGCTTTTAGCACCCGGTCTACTTCGGAAGGCGTGACAAGCTCGTGCAAATTGATGTCATAGCCCTTTTCGTACAGTATGGCGATATGAGAGAATACGGTACTTTCGTTCAACTGCCGCTTTTCAGCGATTTCCCCTACGCTTAGCCCCCGCTGATACATGTCGTGTGTGATCTGGTATGTCGAGACGTTCCCCCGGCTGGCAGCGGGCCCTACATACTCGATGATGGCGTCAATAAAGTAGTTGCCGTACAAGTGAAGCTTGCGTTCTCCCACCCCTGATACTTGCTTCATCTCCTCGTCGGTCATAGGCCGGGTAGCCGCCATTTCCTCCAAGGTTTTGTCGTTGAAAATGATATAGGGAGGCACCCCTCTTTCCTGAGACAGTTGTTTGCGCAATTGCCGGAGCTTTTCGAAGAGCTCGTCGCGGACGCCTTGGCGCTCCACCTTGGCGGTTTTGGCCTTTTCTTTCTCGGCTTTCCGCCGTTCTTTCAGGGTGGCGAAGCGGACGAGCGGCACTTTTTCGCCTTCAAACAGCACGCGTTGGCTAGAGGGCATGAGTTTTACCACGCTGTGTTGGTCGTGGGCGATCTCAATGTAGCCATAGTTGAGCAACTGCAGCAAATAATGTTGCCATTCGAGGAAAGGGATTTCACGGCCCGCGCCGTAGGTCTTGATGTTTTGGTAACCGCGCTCGAAGATTTCCTTCTTGCCGCTACCCCGCAATACGTCTATCAAAAGGCTCATGCCGACTTTTTCGCGTAAGCGGTATATAGCAGAGAGGGCTTTCTGAGCAATCACTGTACCGTCTATGGTTTTGGGCGGGTTGCGGCAGATGTCGCAGTTGCCGCAGTCTTCGGTGGCTTCCTCGCCGAAGTAGCTCAGCAGGATTCGGCGCCGGCAGCCGACTGCCTCCGCAAATTGCCGCATGCGGTCGAGCTTCGCCAGCTTGATATCGAGTTGGTCGCTTTCGTTCTGCTTAAGGATGTCTTCCATCAAAGTGACATCGTTGTAGCTGTAGAACAGCACCGTGTCCGCGGCGGCACCATCGCGGCCCGCGCGGCCGATTTCCTGGTAATAGCTCTCGATGTTTTTGGGCAAGTTGTAGTGGATGACCCAGCGTACGTTCGATTTGTCGATGCCCATACCAAAGGCGACGGTAGCGCATACGACCAGCGTATTGTCGTTGATGAAATCTTCTTGTACTTTGCTGCGTTCCTCCGCGTTCATACCGGCGTGGTAGTGGCGGGCGTCTATGCCTTCTGCCCGCAGCTTTTCTGCCAAGGTTTCTGTGCCTTTGCGGCTGAGGCAGTAGATGATGCCAGGTTGGCCAGGGTGGCGGTTGAGAAACTGAATGATCTGCTGCCGCCGCCGCTGCCCCGGCCGGACTTCCAGGCTCAGGTTGGGCCGGTCGAAGGAGGCGATATGGACTTCTGGGTCCCGCAGTTGGAGCTGCTCCAAAATATCTTTGCGGGTAATGCGGTCGGCGGTGGCGGTCAGCGCTATGATGGGGACATCCTTGAAGGCAGTGCGCAAAAATTTCATACGGGTGTACTCCGGCCGGAAATCGTGGCCCCAAGCGGAGATGCAATGGGCTTCGTCAATGGCGAATAGGCTGATGTCCGCCCGTTGGAGTAGCGGCATAAAGTTTTGGGCGACTAATTTCTCGGGGGACACGTACAGCAGGTCGAGTTCCCCTTTGAAGAAAGCGTCTTCGACCTCCTTTTGCGCTGGCCCGCTCAGGGAGCTGTTGAAGTAGGCGGCGTCAATCCCTACTGCCCGCAGGGCTTCCACTTGATCTTTCATTAGAGAGATCAGCGGCGAGACGACTACCGCGGTGCCTGGCATGGTAACGGCGGGTATCTGGTAGCAGATTGACTTGCCCCCGCCGGTAGGCATGAGCACTAGGCAGTCCTGCCGCGCGTAGATTTGGTCTATGATTTCCGCCTGCATCGGCCGAAATTCATCGTAACCAAAGTATTTCTTAAGCGCGTCCTGTGCGGCCAATCTGTCCATTTACAAAAATTTTGCGGACTCGAAATTAGCTTTTTTCCGGCGGGTGTACAAGTCTTGTCAGTTCGAGAAACATCTACAACCACCTAACGTACAAAGAAGAAAGGTTTCCCAGATAAGACCAGGAAACCTTCGTTATAAACACGCTTCTTGTTGATAGGTAAAATAGGAAGGATAGAATATAAACTAGGGTTTAGCTTTTTAGTCCTAACTACAGCAACAAAAGTAAGCCATAATGCCTAGGGCAGCTACCCCATGTTCATGTGGTTAGGCCACATTCCGATTACCGAGGTACGTTTTGTTCCTAAATATACGTTACTTTTGAAGCACCATAAGCTCACGAAATGCCTAAATTATACCTTTTACTGCCGTTAATCGCGCTTGTTGCTTTGGCCTTGCCCATACAGGCGGGTGCCCAAACGGAGACCCAGCTGAAAATGACCCAGCAATTGTTGGATGAAAACCGGCACGTCACGGCTTTGCAAGTGAGCAAGCAAGCCTTTTTCAGCGCGGAGCGGCAGGGCAACAGCATCCACATGGCGCATGCCAAAGCGTTAGAAGCGTTTGCGATGGCCGGCCCGGCCCCTGACCGGCTGAACCGCCGCCGCAAACGGCGCACTCTACGCGTAGTAGAAGAAGCCCAAGACCGCCTCCGGTCGGTGGGGGCAGACAGCTTGCTGCTTTTGGTCAATCGCCTGGACCGGAAAATCAAAGGGGAAGAGGTGAAGAAAGTAGGGCCGGGCGGATTAGCGCAGGTCCGCCCGCGCGCTAGCGATTTGATCGAGCGGCAAGTGAAAAAGCTACGTAAGATCGGCGACACCATATCGGTGCTGCAAACGGAAAAAGAACGCTTCGAGCGAGAGGTGGATGCCCTCAATGACGAACAAGCGCGGCAGGACCTGCTGCTCGCCAAGCAACAGCAGGCCATCGACTCCATTTCTATGGCGCGGCTAGAAGACTCGCTGACCGTAACGCGGCAAGAAAAAGAGCTGCAGGCCCAACAAGCCCAAATAGAGCTGCAACGCACCCAACGCGACCGCAGCCTTATACTTGCCGGCGCTATCATTATCATTGCAGCGATATTGTTTTTGCTCTACTTCAACTCTCGCCGCAAAAACCGGGTGATACAGCGCGAACGCAAGCGCTCGGAGGAGCTGCTGCTTAATATTTTGCCTCTTAGCGTAGCGGAGGAGCTGAAAACCCACGGCGAAGCCGCAGCCCGGCACTACGAAGAGGTCACCGTGCTGTTCTCTGATTTCAAAGACTTCAGTAAGGTGACCAAGGACCTTTCCCCGCAGGAGCTCGTCGAAGCCCTTGACCGCTGCTTCCGGCAGTTTGACGAAATCGCCGCCCGCCACGGCCTGGAGAAGATCAAGACTATCGGGGATGCCTATATGTGTGCGGCCGGATTGCCGGAACCGGTAGAACGTCAGGCTCAAAGGGCGGTACAGGCGGCCCTGGAGATGCAAGCTTGGCTGGCACAGGCGACGGATTTGCCGTTTCCGGGTGCTCGAATCGGGTTGCATACCGGGCCGGTGGTGGCAGGCGTGGTGGGTGCCCGCAAGTTTGCTTACGACATCTGGGGGGATACGGTCAACTTGGCTTCCCGCCTGGAGTCCAAGGGGGCAATCGGCAAGGTTAATATATCGCAGGCTACCTACGAGCTGGTGAAAAGGGACTTTGACTGCGAAAGCCGGGGCAAATTGCCTGCTAAGGGGGTTGGCGAGGTGGAGATGTACTTTGTGAAAGGTACACGGGAAGCAATGCTGCCGCGAGGGGAAGGCCGGCACCAGCAGGTTTCGTCTTAGCGTGCTTCGTATGTTTGTATGGCCGTAATCACTCCGCCGGCCCTGCTCATAATCCGTCGGAGACGGGCAATTAGCTTGTATCCAGTCTGGAGACTGCATACATCTTCCGCTTTTTGAAGGGAGGTTGGGGATCGGGTTACCTCCTGAAGCTAAAAAGCACTGTCAGAAGGCAAAGCTCTTTCATCTTTATCTTTGTTATACGTTATAACTACGCGGAGGCACAGCCTCCTTGCAGCGTTGGGGTGCCGCGAAGAACACCGCTTTACTACGTGCGGGTAGCCTCAGCAGGTGGCTTCTCGGCAGACCGTTTCCCAGCCAAAATGCCTTTGACCGAGATGTCCTCGTCAGGGCCCGGCCAGTGGATGCCGCTGCCCATGCCGATAAGCTCCCAGTCCTCACGCTGTGCCGACGTTGCCCTTTCCAGGCGCCAAAACCAGCTGTACGGTACACCGATTTCGCGGCCGTCGTTGAGCAATACGTAAAACATATCCTCGCCCATTCGTACGTCTACGGCCAGTATTTCCTTAGTTTCCGTTGAAGAAGTCATACCATTTCTTTTTAAAGTTCTCCTGTTCTTCCTTGACGATCTTGTCCGCATTTCTACGCTCGTAAAGATAACGGTTTTATTGATGCACCCCAGATACCCAAAGTCTTCTTCTTTTTCAAAACTCAGGTATGTATTCAGTCTCCAGACTGGATACGGATAGCCACCCGTCTCTGACGGAAGAAGCGAGACTGCATACATCTTCCGTTTTTTGAAGGGGTTTGTAGACTTTAAGAGGTTGGGGATCGGGTTACCTCCTGAAGCTAAAAAGCACTGTCAGAAGGCAGAGCTCTTTCATCTTTATCTTTGTTATACGTTATAACTACGCGGAGGCACAGCTTCCTTGCAGCGTTGGTCTGCCGCCACGACATCCTTGTAAACCCAAGCTTCCTCATGTGACCTTGATCTACATGGTCAACTACGGCACGGATGCGGAAAGCGACCTTAGACCCACTTTTATGGAGTTCAGGGCAAAGATGGTAGACTTGATCATGCAACAGTAAATCTCATTAATACGGCGTAAAATAAAACATGTAGCCCCTAAATACGCTTAAAGGTACGTACCAATCCCACGGTAATGTTATTATCGATCTTGGCGATATTCTTAATCAGCCTGCTGACGGTCTTCTTTTACCGCAAGCATGGGAATATTGTAGTACCCGTACTTTCCCTGTTTCTTCTCGGCATTATTGCTTATTTCGGTAAGTTTCTGCCCCCTGTCCTCCGTGGGGAAACCATAGTCGAGCAAGTTCCCTGGATAGGCTCGCTGAATATCCATTTTAGTTTTTTGCTGGATGGCTTGAGCCTGTTTTTTGCGCTGTTGATCATTATATTCGGCTTGCTCATACTCTTGTATTCTTCCAAGTATATGGAGGAGAGCGCGCAGCGTAACCGTTTCATCAGTTATCTGTTGTTTTTTCTGGGGTCCATGCTGGGGGTGGTGCTCTCTGCCAATTTGATTAGCTTGTTTGTCTTTTGGGAGCTTACCAGTTTCAGCTCCTTTCTTTTGATTGGCTACAAACACCAAAAGAAGGAATCGAGAAGAGCCGCGAGGCAAGCCTTGCTGGTCACTGCCGGGGGCGGGCTAGCGCTGATGGCCGGGTTTATATTGCTGGAGATCATTACTGGCAGCGGCTATGACCTAGTCAAGATACTCGAACAGCCTGAAGTGTTGGCTAGCAGCGGTTTGCACACCGCCGCTATCATTCTGATTGTGATAGGGGCGATGACCAAGTCGGCGCAGTTTCCTTTCCATTTTTGGTTGCCAAACGCCATGGCTGCTCCTACGCCTGTGAGTGCGTACCTGCATTCAGCCACTATGGTAAAAGCAGGTGTCTACCTTATTTTTCGGCTGAATCCGCTTTTCCAGAATATTACCCTGTGGCATGACCTGCTCGGGATTGCCGGTGCGGTGACTATGACTTGGGGGGCTTTTAAAGCATTTCAAAAAGACGACCTCAAGCGCATTCTTGCCTACACCACTATCAGCGCGTTGGGTATATTCTTTATGATGACCGGCCTAGGTGGAGAAGCGGCGCTGAATGCCGCTATCGTTTATGTAATGGCGCACGCTTTGTACAAAGGCGCTTTGTTCCTTACAGCCGGCAATATTGACCACCAAACGGGCAGCAGGCACATCTCCCAGTTGTCGGACCTCGCTCGGAAAATGCCGTTGACATCCGTTGCTGTGATCGTTTCCTTGGCTTCGATGGCGGGCGTATTGCCCTTCCTAGGCTTCGTCGGCAAAGAATTGTTGTACGAGGCCCTCTACCATTCCGGCCATGAATCGGCTATTGTATACCTGGCTTTGCTGTTCCTAGCCGGTGCTTTCTTCACGGCTGTGGGCATAGATATTGCGTACAATGCCTTGCTTAAACGCGGAGACATGCACGATCAGCCCATAAAGGAAGCCAATGTGCTTATGACCCTCCCTCCCCTGCTTATGGCGGCCGTTAGCCTGATAGTTGGGGTGGTGCCGGGCTTGTTTGCTGAGCCTTTACTAAAATGGTCAGCGACTGGCATCCATGGTGTGGAGCCTTCCATGAAGCTGAAGCTATGGCATGGGTTCAATGCGGTGTTTATGCTGAGCCTAGCCACTTTATTGGCAGGGGTTTTTCTGTACTTCTTGCGGCACCGTATCAGGGTATTGGACAAACCGTACTGGCTCGGAGCGGACTATCTGTACGACAAGGTTTTGCGAGCTACGCAGTGGCTATCTTTTTACATTACAGGAAAAATCCAGAATGGATACCTTAGAAAGTATATTGCTACGGTGGTAATGGCGTTTTCTGTCATTATGGTGCTGGCGCTGATAGATGGGGAAGTGCTGAATTCTTTGTCGTCAGAACATCTACTCAGCGGCCTGCAGATTTACGAACTTGTCATTTTTGCCTTCATTGTATTGGCAGTGGTTATCCTGTTCAAAGTTCGGTCAAGGCTGATCGTCACCGCGACGTTTGGGATCATTGGGTACAGCATTGCGCTGGCTTACACCCTATTCAGTGCGCCCGATGTTGCCATCACCCAGTTTCTGGCGGAAACGCTCACCCTCATACTGCTGATCATCATCCTACACCGCTTACCTTCTTATACCCTCAAGAGCCCAATTGCCCGCTTGAAGTATTTACCCATTGCCATATTTTTTGGTTTGACGATGGCTATCACTGCTTATATCATGCTGAATCAGGAGAAAGACTCAGCGCTGCAGCGGTATTTCCTTGACAACAGCATCAGCAAAGGCAAGGGGCAAAACGCGGTTAACGTGATTTTGGTAGATTTCCGCGCCCTTGACACCCTGGGGGAAATCACGGTGCTAACGGTGACCATGATAGGAATTATTGCGCTGTTAAGGTTTTACCCGAGTAAATCGAAAGCATGAAAACACTGATTTTATCCACCATATTGAGGGTACTCACCCCACTTTTTATCAGCTTTGCCCTTTACATGTTTTTCCGGGGGCACGACAAGCCGGGCGGCGGGTTTATCGCGGGCTTGATTGCTTCCATACCGTTTATGCTCCATTCGATGGTCTTCGGTTACCGGCGCACGATCAGCGTTTTCAAAAT
>JAAAOU010000343.1 GCA_009908745.1 Bacteroidota bacterium | reverse complement strand
GCTGCCCTCGCGGAAGCCATTACCGTAGGCCGTGCTGTGTTCCGCGATAAGGTCGCCCAGCCCGATCGCCTGCCGGGCAAAGCGTTGGTAGTACTGCTCGAAGTGAGCCATCAGCTGATCGGCATAGGCATTCTGCCGGTTGATATACCAGTGCTGCAGGCGGGAGGCTTTGTCCAGCAGTAAGGTGGTCTGCTCGTCCACGTAGGCTTTGGCCTCTCCCTTTTCCATGCGCAGGAATATGCTAGGGCTCAGTTTTGACAGGGCGCTACGCAGGGTATGGGTTTGGGTGAACAAATCATAACAAAGGGCGATAACAGCGGTCAGCTCCTCGTATTCCTCTTGCGAGAAATCGTAATCGGCGGCGCTAAGCTGCGTGCTTAGCAATTCTTTGCCTTCTTGCTCGGCAGAAACCAAGTACTGCCCTACGGTTTCCATCCAGCTGTCTTGGTGGAGCAGCACCCGGCGGGAGGCTTCGTAGGGCTTGCGCAGCTTGTCCAGCAGCCGTTGCATTTTGCCAGACAAGCGTCGGTAGCTAGGGCTCAGCTTGTCGGGCCCCGGCTTGCTGTCGTCATCGGCTGCCGCCCGCAGCAAACTCAGGAACAGGTTACGGTCGGCCGCCGTATCCCGCAGCAGGAAAGCCAGTTTGCCCAACCCTGCTTGCTCGAGGCTTTGCTCGTATTCGCGCAGCGCGCCTACGCGGGGGGAGACGACCAGGCAGGACTGCCCGTTGTCCAGCGCATTGTGCACCAGATGTTGGCCCAATACGGTTTTGCCCGTAGCCCCATGCCCTTCCACCCACAGTGCCCGTTCTTGCTCAAGGCGGTGGGCTACAGTAGCTTGGTACGGCCCGGGCAGGATAGGGCTGCAGGAGTGCTCAAGAGAAGATAGTGGGCCTTCCCTGCTGCCCATTTCCGGTTTAGGTAGCAATAAGCCCCCCGCTTTGGGGAAAAGCCCCAGCAGGCCCTCGTACATAATGCCTTGGATTGGCGTTTCCTCGGTAGCCGATTCGGCAATTTCTGGCAGCTCCAGCCGCTCCGCCACTTGACTGCAGAAACGGGCGAATTGCTGTTCTGTTATGACCGGCCGCTGCACAAAGCGCTGAAACAGCTCTGTGAGGTCTTCGCCGTATTGTTCTTGCCAGTATGCCAATAGGTAAGGATTGGGGTGGATCCGGTGTGCCGGCAAACGCTCCGCAATCCAGCCCTCGTTGTACTTCGGCGATGGCGTCAAGCTCAGGCTCCAGCACAAGAGCGGCGCAAGGACCGGTTTATCGCCCTCCTTTTGCACGGTAAAGAGAGGGTATCCAAGGGCAAATGCATTGCTGCCCCGCAGGCGTTCCCAAGACCGCAGCTCGAAAAAGGTTTCCCGCAGTCGCGCATCCGCCTCGTGGCTGACGGCGATGGGAATGCGTGCGCCCGATGTGCCGAATAAAGCCTGCTTAAGTTGAGCAGGTTGCCCCTCCCCCAGTTCTCCCAGCCGGACGGTGCCGGCCTGCGAGGGCCAAGCATGCAGGTAAACGGTTGGCAACTGCGGGTTGATGGCTTTCATTTCGCGAAGACTCCTCATGCTTAGGTGAATTTCTCCAAATATACACTTTACCGCTGCTCGTCCTACCACTTCCTGCAATTTTTCGAGCAGGGCTTGGGCAGCGTCACAAATCCATCATTTCGCGGTTGAGGAATGTCAACCCCTTCTACAGACTTTTGTCAGAGCGGCGTATAAGTTTGGCAAATAGGTTTGCAAATAGACCAGAAAAAGCCTACATTACTCTACATAAGTCACTGACAACCAAAGTGTTTAACCTTTTATCACCCTTTGACAAAAAAGGTTAAACAAAGCGAGAAAGATTACGAATTATGATACCTAGCATAGCTGTTATATTAACCGACGCCACCAAAAAAATTCTGTGGGTCAACGATGATTTTACGAAAATCACGGGCTACTCTCTTCCCGAAGTCTTCGGCCAAAACCCGGGCCGGATACTACAGGGGCCAGAATCCGAAAAGGATGCCATCCAACAAATCCGGCAAGGCCTAAAGAGCAATATGCCCTTCCGCGGGGAAATTACCAACTACCGCAAAAGCGGGGAAGAATACCTCTGCCGGCTCGTTATCCACCCGGTGTTTGACAACGACCAGCGTTTGACCAACTATATCGCCTTCGAAGTGGACGGCAACACGGTCAAAGAAGAAGAATTGCAACTGCCCCTCTTGGAGTTGGAAGAAAAGTACAGCTCCAGCAGCCTCAAAGTAGCTGAGGAGATCAAGCTTTACTTCGAGCTCAAGGAACTCGTCGAGACGGAAAAGCTTTATTTGGATTCTAGCTTGACACTGAAGGACATCGCGGACCAGTTGAATACCAATACCAAATACCTCTCGCAGGTGATCAACCACCACATCGGCAGCAATTTCCAGACCTTTGTCAATGCTTACCGCATAGAGGAAGCCAAAGAGAAAATCCTCGACGATAAATACAGCAACCTCACCCTGTTTGGTATTGCCTTGCAGTGCGGCTTCAAAAACAAATCCACCTTTTACAAAGTCTTCCGGGACAAGGTGGGCATGACGCCCAAAGCTTACCTCAAGAACATTGCCAGCCAGCAAGAAAAATAGCGGTCTGCATTCTCGAATTCGGACCGGAGAAAGAGGTCAAAAGTTGACAAGCATAGAAAAGAAGGGTAGATTGATTATCCATAGATAGCAGGGTACCGGCGGGATGGTCCCGCCCAATCAGCTATCTGGCATTATAAATCAATCGTTATGAACGGTATCAGAGGCCTGCTCGGGTTCCACTATTGGGTAGACAACTCCAAGAGTGCCCCGATCGAAGCAATGCTCCAGGGCCGCAGCCGTATTTCCGAGGAACGCCGTGAAATCATGCGCGACCTGGAGAGAGAGCAATACAAAAACAATAACAAGAACGGGAAAGCTTGGCTCAAAAAACTGCTTGCCAAGTAACCCAAAATACCATTCTTTGCCCGAATAAAAGCCAAAGCTGTGCTTATGCCGCAGTTTTGGCTTTTGTATTATTTTTTCATCCCCGGAGGACCAAGCAGCAGAACGCGAACGGAACGAGTTTTGGCTTTTGTACTATTCTTTCATCCCTCCACTGATTTTCTCTCCGTTTTTATACTCGTACTCTGCGATGACGTTGCCCGACAGGTCATAGAAACGGAAGGTGCCGTGTTGTTGGCCTTCCTTGTAGTTGATTTCCTTCTGCAGTTTGCCGGATTTCATGTCGTACTCCAAGTACAGGCCGTCCAGTTCCCCGTTTTTGTAGTGGGCCTTTTTGAGGGGCCGGCCAAAGCGGTAGGACGCCCAGTCGCCGTGCAGCAAATTGTTGCGATAGTGGGCTTTGAGCTTGATTTGCCCCCGGTCATTGAACTCAAAGTAAGGGCCGTGGTAATTGCCGTCCGCATAAGTGACCATTTTGGCGGGGAAATCGCCATCAGGGTGGTAGGTGATCCAGGTGCCTACTTTTTGCCCGTCGCGCATTCTCCCCTCTTCTGCCAGCGCCCCTTTCTCGTTGTAGCGGAAAGCCAGTTGGTAGTCAGCGTTGGCTACACTTTCCAATTCGTAATCCACGGAAGCCGCCGTGCCAGTGCCCTCCTCTGCCGTCGGCGCCGCCGTGCTCGCTTCAGAGTTGCCTGCGGAATCGCTGCAGCTGCTCCACAGCAAGAAAAACGGTACAAGGTATACGAGTGGTTTCATAAGCCGTGTTTTTGGGCGTAAAGTTAGAAAGACAGCGGCATTTATACTCCTCTCGGGCACAATAAGTGATTTTTGTCTTTTTCTTTTTGCGCCCTGCGGCATCAAAAATGCTCGACGTAGCTCAGGCTATGCCTGTGCTTTTTGCTCCCACAGGTCACAAAAATAAAGTCGTCAAAATTTCACCTCTCGTGACCGAGGGGAGTATAAAAAAGGCTGAACAGCTGCTGTAGCCATTCAGCCTTCGGAAGGATACCGTACATCCGTCCAAGCTGGGAGTATAAGCGGTAACCTGTGGGCGGCTAGATCGTACCGTAAGCCGCCCGGGCTGTTGCTAAATTGGTCGAGTACTGCATGTTCATGGAATCTACCCCTGGCAAAGCCGGTCAACAACTGGCTTTCCTGAAGGTAATCGTGGGAGCAAGCAGCCCATTTTGCGGGGAGGGTAACATTAAGATACGCTCCTAATTTTACTCGTTTACGCCCCACAAAGAAAGCGAACCCCAGCCACTTGCCGTGTGGCATCTACGATGCGGGAGCCCATCAACAGACAGTGGCGGCTATTGCTTAGAAAGCGTTATCACCAGTCTATTTGGAAAGTCAGGAAGGGGACGATACTGCCCAAGGTGCCGAATGTCCACTCCCCCAAGTCCGGGTCAAACTCATAGTCGATAATATCTTCATTTTCCCGGGCAATAAAGTTCTGTATATCCAAAGAGATGTACCAGGCATTCTTAGGGTTGTCATGCCGGTAAGCCACGCGCAGGTCGGGCCGGAAAAAGTTTTTCACCCGCCGGCTAAAGGGGTTTTGCTCATCCAGCATAGGATTGCGCGGGTCAAAAGGGTTGCGCTCTGAAGAAGCGACCTCGGAAATGCGCAGGCCGCCGTTGTACATCACCCGCATCCCCGCCTGAATAGTCCCCCGTTGGCCAGAACTCCACTCTTTGCCGCCCATGAAAGAGGTAGCAAAGCGGTTGTCGAAGCGTGTCCGGTAAGTCTCCCCGTCTAGAGGCGTATAAGTGGAACGGAACAAGGAGCCCGCCAATACAAAGAAGGAGCCCTCACTGAAGAAGCGCTCCAGGGTAAGGTCTACCCCGTAGTTTTCGCCCGTGCCCTCGCTGACGAGCGGCCGGTAGGAGAAGCCGTCGATGTGGTTGACTAGGGAGAACGTGCTCGTAGGATCGGCGCTGACCGGCATATCAAAAAGGTTCTGGTAGTAGAGCTCCAGGCGCAGGCGGGTCGCTTTGCCCATCAATTGATCATAAGCCAGCACAAAATGCTGAGACTTCATCAGCTCCAAGTCCAAGTTGGGCTGCCGCTGCGGGTCGCCGTCCAAAAAGGTGAAATAAGTCCCCAAAGGCACATGACGGCTGTAGATGCCGTAGCCGAAATTCAAACTGGCTGCCGGGCTCATCTGGTACTGCACCCCCGCCCGGGGCTCTATGTTGTAGGTGTCGTTCAAGCCAAAATACAGAGCGTGCACGCCGGCGTTGAACGTCCAACGTGGATGGGGCTTCCAACTGAGCGTGGTGTAGGGCTGTAGCATGTAAGTGCTGCCTTCCTCATCCAGGAAGGTTTGAAAGCCGTCATCAAACCGAAATCGGGAAAAGTGGTCGTATCCCATCTGCGTAGCGATCAGGCCAGTACGCAAGGTAGCCGCACCCGATATTTTGCGGTTGTAATAACTGCTGAGGCTTAATCGGGTATTGACATACAGTTGGTCGTTCAGCAGCGCTGGCTCTTCCATGGCGTTAAGGGTGTCCCGCTGCCACAGGGTACGGAGCCCTTGTACCGCCACACTGGTGCGCAAAAAGGATTTATCGTCGATCAAATACAAATGCGTGGCCCCCACCACCCCCATACGGGAGGTGAAGTCCAAAGTCAGGTAATCCGTGAAAGTCGCCCAGCTTTCGGGGCCGCCCTCTATGGGGTCTTGCCGCTCCCGGCTCAGCCCGCCCATCCCCCAGACGGTAAAGCGATGCTTGGGGTTCTTGCCGGCGAAATCCAGTTTGAAGGAAAGGTCTTGAAAGTTGTTAGACTCCCGCTCGTCCACCAAGCGGATATTGAAAGCATCGAATATGCCTAGGGTAGAGTATCGGTAGTTGAAAAGAAACGAGCTTTGGCCTTTTTTGATCGGCCCCTCAGCCGAGGCTTCCACCCCCAACATGCCCGCCCGGAAGGTGTACTGCGGCTTACGCTTATTGCCGGAGCGAAACTGAATGTCAAAGGCCCCAGAGAGTGCGTTGCCGTACATGGCTGGGAAAGCACCGGTCGAAAAATCGGAATTGCTGAGCATGCTGACGCTGAAGATAGAGATGCCGCCGCCGGAAGAGCCGCGCCGCGCGTAGTGGTTGGGGTTGGGGATGTCGATACCCTCAACCCGCCACAGCAGCCCAAAGCCCGCATTGCCGCGTATAATGAGGTCGTTGCGCTGATCCCGGCTGCCCTGCACGCCCGGAAAACCGCGCGCCATGCGCATAGGGTCGTTAGCACTAGCCGCATAGCGCTGCGTCTCCTCGGCCGAAAAAGACCGGGTACTGACGATAGCCAACTCGTTGAGCGGCTCGTTACCATGGCTGCGGGCCCTAACCACCACCTCGTTCATCATCACACTTTCTTCTGGAAGGGCAACGTCAAGTACCAGCTCGCGGGCAGAATTCAAAATTGCATCCTCCACAACGTATGGCTCGTAGCCGATGTAGCTCACTTCTATGCGGTGGCGGCCGACTGGCACACCCTCAATGAGAAACTCGCCGTTGATGTCCGTGGTGACGCCCTTTGGCGGATCAACAGAACGGACCTGCACGGTAGCGCCTACCAACGGCTGCTGTGTAGCTTTGTCAGTGACCGTACCGCGGATGGCTTGGGTGGAAACTTGGGCTAGCAGGCTAAAGGGAAAAAGCAAGAGCAGCAAAAAGGGGTTCAGGTGTTTCATCGTTTACGTTTTTTACCCGTGATGCACTTTATGAAGCCGTTACCTCACAAGTGGCACTAGGCTTTTGCGTGATATTTATTGGGTAAATTTAGCCATAAATTTTTAAATGAGTAAAAGCGAATGTAGTCCAAAACCAATATATTTCGTACGGACAGATATTTGTTTTTATCAAAAGAAGTACATATTTTTGCTTTGTCACCAAATCAGTGAGCCATGAAAAAGCAATCTTCCAACCGGCAATACAATTTCCCGGATGCTGACCTGTACCTGCAGTGTGTAGAGCGCATCAAGTACGCCAAACGGGATATCCAACAATTTGAAAACTATGGCTATGATTTGGAACGCTTGCGCAAATTCAAGGCGATGTGCGACAAGTTCCGGGAGCTGCCCGATGACGACGAGCTGGTAGGCGACCAAATGGTGACGACAGAAAAGAAGTATCAGGCGGCCGAGGAGCTGAAAGCCGCTATCCGCAGTCTGATGACACGGGTAGCGATGAAATACAGCAACCGCAGCGGCCGCTACCGGAAATTCGGCACCGCCAAAATGGGTGACATGACCGACGCGCAGCTTATCTTCTGCGGGCGGCGGGTCGTGCGGGTAGCACGGCAGCAGATTGACTTCCTGGCGGAAACGGGCTTGAACGAGCAGGTCATCGGGAGGGTGGTGAAAGCGACCCAAGCCTTCGAGAAATCTGTCAACATACAGCAAGACAAAGTCGCCGACCGCGATATCTCCGTAGAGCGCCGGGTGGAGCAGGGCAACAAGTTGTACGATGAGCTTATCACCCTGTCCAATATCGGCAAGGATATCTGGGCGGAGAAAGACCCGGTGAAGTACGAAAACTACTGCATTTACGAAAGCAACAACGAGCAGAAGAAAGCCCGCAAAGCCAAGGAAAGCACTTCATAAGCGCTCCCGCAATCTAGTCAGCAGCCAGTCCCGGTCAGTCAGCGGGCTTGTCGATTTGATCTTGGCTTCCAATTCGGGGAGTTTCTTTTCTGGCCGCCGGATGAGCTGGTACAGCAGTTCGCAAAAGTGCAGGTAGGTCTGTTTGATAGGGTTCGATAGCTCTTTGTTGCGTTTGAGGAATATGGTAAAAGCCGCCAACAGTGACAATAGCGGTTCCTCTTCTTGCTGCTCGTAGTAAATCTTAGCCAGCATGGTCCGCGCGCCCAGGTAATAGTTCAAGTCGGTATACGCCACTTGGTTGAGGTGAAACTGCGCTTGGTCCAGGCGTTGGGTGTAGTAATAGAGTTCTGCCAGATTATAGTGCAGGGCATTTTCCCGGAAGTCAGCGGGCAACAACGGACTATACCGCTTGATGAAACCCTCAATCCACTCATATCGCTGCAGGCGTAGGGCCAATTTTACGACATTGGTGAAGGCCCAAGGGGAGAGTTCGCCCCGTTCTATCAATATTTCGCGCTCAATGCCAACGGTATACAATTGCAGGGCTTCCCCTACATATTTCGCTTTTCCTTGCCGGATTTTCCGGGCGCAGTAGTTGATCGAAACGTGGTAGACCTCCCGCAGCCGGTCCCGCTGAATGCGGCCAGACATGTCATCGAGCTTATTGCGCAATTGCTCAAAGTACCGTTCCTCCCCTTCTTCTTGCAAAGCCAGAAAAATAAAATAGTACAACTCGATGAGCGGCTCACCGAAAAACGCTTGCTTTTTCAGCTGCGCAAACCACTCTTCATCCAGCCCTATCTCATAATCGCTCTGTAAGATTGCCTGCCGGTCGAGCATAGCGCAAGCCAG
>JAAAOU010000265.1 GCA_009908745.1 Bacteroidota bacterium | reverse complement strand
GGTCTCCGAGCCCAAAGTCGGGTTAGGGGAGATGCGCACGGCCCCAGCGTCGGTGACGATAAACTTCTCCGCCACAGTGGGAAAGCGGTAGCCCTGCCCCCAGCTGGACCGCAGGTAAGTCGCTTTGCCGAGCCGGTAGTTGGCCCCGAGGCGCAGCACCGGTTTAGCCTCCCGTTCGTCGGAGGGGGCTACTTCGCCGCCGTCGTACTGGAAGCCGGGGTTTTTCAGCAAGTTGTCTTCGTAGCGGAAACCCGCCGATACATTCAGCCGGTCGAAAAACCGCTTATCGAGTTGTAGGTAGGCCGCCAAGTTGCGGGAGGTGAAGGTGGTATCGCCGTACAGCTCTGCCTCTATGTCCGTACCGGAAGCCACGATGCCGCTGGTGAGTACCAGCCCCACATCCTTCATCTGCCGCTGAAACTGGTATTCGGCGTAGTACGTATCGGAGGCGTTGCTCTGGTCGTTATCGCCCTCGTTGTCGGTATTGTAGAACCGGCTGAGGATGCGGTGGCGGTTATTGCCTTTGTCGTAGTAAGTCAGCGTGGGGTCGATGTTGAAGCGCAGGCGTTCGCGGGAGCCGTAAGAAGACTCCGCCCCAACGTAGGCTGCGGTATCCGCTTTCCAGTAGAAGAAGGAAGCGGTTTCCCCGACGTTGAAGTTGGCGTTCAGCCCTATGGTCAGGCGGTCGCTGGCCCGGTAGCGGGTGCTGAAGTCGAAGCGGCCGATGCGCTTGTAGCTGTCTTTGTTGTAGCTGTCCTCATTGAGGTAATAACCGCCGAGCACGAGGTCGAATTTACCGATTTTGCGGCGGTGGGCTAAGCTGGCACCTATTGTGCTTGGGGCGCTGTCCCACCACTTCAGCCGTTCGTCCGCCGGTGAAGAGAAATGGGTATAAAACAAAGCGCCTTCGGTTTCGGGTTCTGATTTGGCGTAAGCCGTGCGCACGTTGATGATGCCGTTGAGCGCCGAGGAGCCGTAGAGTGCCGAGGCGGCCCCTTTTACGATTTCCACTTGGGCGATATTCTCGATCGGCACGTCGTCCCAGTTGGGGAAGCCCGCGTCTGCTGAAAGGATAGGGATATCGTCTACTAGCAGCAATACCCGGCTGCCCGCCCCCTGCGAGTAGCCCGAGCCGCCCCGTATATTGGCCTGGCCGTCGATAATGGTGACGCCGGGCATTTTCTCCAGCGCCTGGTCGATGGTCACCTTGCCCGTATTTTGGATGAGGCTGGGCTTAAGGACGTCGAGGGAAACGGTGACTTCGCTCAGCGGTTTTTGATATTTGCCGCTGGTGACGGTGGCGGTTTCTAGTACGGTGGCCTGCTCCTGCATGGCGATATTTAGCACTAGGCTGTCGCCAGCGTTTAGCGATATGTCTTCGGTGTAAGTTTGGTAGCCCACGTAGTTGGCTTGGATGCTGGTAGGTCCGGCTGGTACGGTCAGCGTGTAGCCGCCCCGGTAGTCTGTGATGACCCCCTTGCCCCCGGCTTGTACCGTGGCGGCGATCAAGGGCTCGCCCGTATTGGCGTCCGTAAGCTGCCCGCTGAGCACCGCCGTCTGGGCGGCCGCTGTGAGTGCTGCCAGGAAAGACAGGCACAGAAAGCATAACTTCTTGCTCATACTTTTGAATTTGGAAATGAGAATCTTGGGCGTTCTCCGGAGTAGGTATAGTTGCTAAAAAGCGGGGCAAAACTACGAGATTGTCCCCAAAAAACGCAGGCTTTGGTCAGATAATAACAAAAACTGTAGGGTATAGGAACGAGAAATCCGGGTACTTTCAGCAAAAGTTTTCTAACTTCGTTGAGCTAAAAATAAAGAGGGTATGCCCTCTTATAGTTGTCCAAGGCAAGATTCACCTATCCTGCCATGGAGAACTACATGAACCACAAACCGAATTTTTATGAAAAAATTTGTACTGATTATTTTGGGGATAGCCGCCTGGGGCTCCATCCAGGCCCAAGACTGCATGCCGGATACCGAAGTGCCGGACAGCGTGGTCGTTGCGCCACTGCCTTACAACGAGATGACCCGGCCAGACGGCGGTATTCAGGATACGGCCTGCGTGGACACTTACTTCGAGACGGTATTTACCTTCAATATTCCCACGACCTACGTAGAACAAGGCATCGAGGCGGGCATCATCTCTGTGGATATCGCCCCCGAGGACGGCATTCAAGATTTGCCGGCTTCCATGAGCTACAATTGCAATCCGCCCAACTGCGTATTTGAGGCCGACAGCTCCGGCTGCATCGTGCTGTACGGTACGCCAACCGCTGATGAGATTGGGGCGTACGACCTCAAGATCGAAGCGAGGATCCGCACGACCTTGGGCTTTAACCTCGACGTCCTGTTGCCCGGTGACCTTGAAGACGGAGGGGAGTACCCGTTCTTTGTCCGGGATGCCGATTTTGAGAACTGCGCTGTGGTCAGCACTTTCGAGACTTTTGAAGCACAATTTAGCCTGAGCAACCAGCCGAACCCACTTGGTGATTTCACACAGATTGTGGTGGCTTCACAGGTACAGGGTGATTTTGAGTTTATCGTTACCGATCTGCTGGGTAAGGTGGTGCACCGTCAGCCCGTTGAGCTGTTTGAAGGCGAAAACACCATCGACTTCAACGCCAGCCAACTGGCGGAAGGGCTTTACATCTACGCCATCACCAATGGCCGGCAAATGGCCAGCAGCAAGATGATCGTCAACCGCTAGCAGCTTACTCATCTCCAAATTTTCAGTCCCTTCTGATAGGAGCAGGGCCGTTGCTCCACCCTGCAACTGTAAAGTGCCCTGCTCCGACACCCTATCATAACAAATCATAAGCCACTTTTTCACTGCTTAGCATGGATACCCCGGTGAGTTGGGTACGCTATGCAAAGCGCAAACGCTAAAAAGTTATGAAAGGACTGTTACTTCTTTTTGCTACTATAAGCCTCAGTGTCAACCTCTACGCGGACTGCCCGGGCTGTACGACGAGCCTGCCGGACAGTTTGCCAGCGGACACCATCTTCATTACCCAAGCTGCGGAGGGGCAAGTCGGGCAGTACTACCAATCGGACCTTTCCTTCCGGATGCCGATGACGACGACCCCGGTCAATGCCAGTGACCCGGATACGCCGCCGGGCCTGCCGATTTCCGAAATCACCGTAAGCTCGGTCGCTAATTTGCCGCCGGGCCTGAGCTGGGAGGCCAGCCAAACCGTCTTCGATGTCAGCGAGGAAACGGATGGCTGCGTGCGCTTTTGCGGGGTACCCATCATCCCCGGCCTGTATAATGTGGAGGTGATCATCAGCGCGGAGGTCTTGCTGATTAACCGGACCTCTTCCTTTACCATTCCCATTCTGATCCTGCCCGGGCAGACCGTCTCGGAGGGCTTTACCATCGACAATACCTCCGGCTGCGGGGAGGTGCTGGCCAGCTTTGACAATAATGTGCCTTCCGGAGGGGCGGAAGGCTTCAGCTATATTTGGGACTTTGGCAACGGCAACAACAGCACCGCGGAGAACCCCGAGCCACAGTTGTACGATGAGCCAGGCGAATACGGCATCAGCTACCAGGTGATTGTCGATACCTTCGGCTACCTGCTGAATGATGTGACAATTACAGAGGTATCCTGTGACGATTTCCTTGGTGGCGCTCCGGATTTGCTGATCGAAGTGTACAACCCGCTGGGGGAGAAAATCTATTTCACCGATGAGGTAAGTAACGCCAGCCTGCCCCTATCATTTGAACCCAACATATTCATAGAGGAAGGGCCGTACGAGATCCGCGTGATTGACGACGATCAGGGGCTGGACGGCGGGGATGACCTCTGCGGCAGCTTCGGCTTTGTGCAAACTTCCAATGGGGTGCTGACAGATGGCGGGGCCACGGTAGAGATCGAGATTTTGCACCGGGTGGACACGCTGCGCTCTGAAGGGACCATCCGGGTGTTTGAGCAGCCCGATCCGCCCCAGCTGGAGGACCCTTCCGGCGATTTGCTTTGCGAGGGGGATACCCTGCTGCTGCTTACCGATTACGACAGTGGCACGCAGTGGTACCAAGACACTACGCCGGTGCTGAATGCTAATGGCGACAGCCTGGTGGTTTGGGAGAGCGGCGTGTACTGGGTAAACTTCACCAACGCCGATGGCTGCAGTGCTACTTCTGACACCCTCGACCTTGCCTTTGGGACACTCCCCGTTACGCCGGTATTTACCAATGAAGACAACTTACTTACCCTCTTCGACGAGGAGGCTCTGCCCGAAAATTTCAGCTTGCAGTGGTACTTCAACGGTGAGCCTATAGAAGCAGCGCAGGGGCTAGAGTACTGTATCGACAAAAGTGGCGATTATACCCTGGAAGCCGTGGACTTAGACAGTGGATGCAGCAGCACGTACAGCCGTTCTGTGGTTTACGATGAAGATTTCCCGAATTGTATGCCGGTCTCTACTGAAGAAACAGCGCTATTATCTGGCCTGCAAGTATACCCTACACTATTGGAAGGGGAAGTACTTTGGGTGAAGGGGCAGGTAAGAAGCGGAGGCTTACAACTGACCCTGTTCAACATGCAGGGGCAAGTGATTTGGCAGCAGCCATACACTCCAGTTGGCCGTCAATTGGAGGTTCAAATCATTTTGCCACAGCTGGCGGCTGGCGGCTATGTGCTGCAGGCGCAGGATGGGATGGAAGTGGCGGCTTTCCGGTTGATTAAGCCTTAAAGAGGCTCTACTCTCCCTCCAAACAATTCTTTGATAAAATCTCGAGCCATCCTGAAGTCTGGCCTGCCCTGAAATTCGGGATGGCTCGGGTTCGACGTAAGGGGCTGTTGAAATTAGGATACTATATTTCAAAAATGTATATTTGTGGTTCTTTTTGGATATGTTAACAAGGAGAGCTGCTGTTTTTGAAAAAAGCTGTACTTTCACGTTTTGTTGTTTTAAGAGCCATAATCCCTACGAACGAAAAATATCGACGCACAGCGTCTATCCTATGAACATTAGCAACTTTCGGCCAAGCGGCGGAAGCTCGTGAGCGGTCAAGGGTACTTCAGCATTGAAACCAAGGAAAAGCTGGCTGTATCTACAGTACCCTCCTAAGCGCTGTCGGCTGGCCGGGCTCCATCGAACCCGTTAGTTATGACCGTTCAGACCAAAAGAAGGGAAGTTGGCAATTTGATTATCGAGAACATACCGCCCATTCCCTCTAAACTCCATAAGCGCCTCCACCATTACCACAACATCCGTTGGGCCTCTTTTGCAGATTGGTGCCCCCGGCAGGGCGGCATGCTGGTGAGTACCCGCAATGACGAATCCAACCAAATCCACTATTTAGATGCGCCTGATGCCTGTAGCCGTCAGTTGACTTTTTTCGAAGAGCCTATTCTGTCGGCCAGCATGTGCCCCCACCCTGACTACGAGGGCTTTTTATTTGCAAAGGACAATGGCGGCAACGAACGGTATCAGCTGTGGTATTACGATATGCGCAACGCAAGCTGCGAGCTGCTCACGGAGGGGGTGACTAAGACCGGCAGCGGCATGTGGAACCCAGCAGGTACGGCTTTTCTTTACACGAGCAACAAGCGCAACCAAGTCGACCAGGACATATATCTGTACGATTTTGCAGGAGGTAGCGGCGAGCGGTTGGTCATGCAGGGCAAGGGCTATTGGTATCCGGTTGCTTGGGATCGTCGGGGCAAGCAGGTCAGCTTGATCAACTACCGTTCGATTAACGAAAGCCACCTTTATATTTTGGATACTTCCAATGGGCAGCTCCGTGGTATTTGTACGGCTGAGGAGGTTGCTTGCCAAGGCGGGCTGTGGTCAGCTGATGAACGGGAGCTCTATTTTGCTTCTGACCAAGGGCTCGATCAAAAAGGGCTTATGGCGTACAGTTTTTCCACGGGCTGTATCCGTATGCTAGTGGGGGACATCGGCATGGAAACAGAAAACATGGCCCTGTCCACGGATGGGCAATATCTTGCTTTTGTGCTCAATGATAATGGGGCGTCGCGGCTTTATGTATACGATTTGCAGGCTGGGAGTTACTGGCCCGTATCGGAATTGCCCGAGGGCGTGCTCACGCAGCTGCGCTGGCACCCCACGCGGCCGGAGTTGGCGATGACCCTTAACCGCTCTCAGGCTCCTGCCGATGTGTTTGTGTTCGACCTAGAGCGGGCTGCGCTCCGGCAGTGGACCGTCAGCGAGGTGGGCGGGCTGTCTGCCGCTGGTTTTGTGGCACCGCGTTTGATCCGCTATGCGACTTTCGACGAAGTGGAGGGGCAGGCGCGCAAAATCCCGGCTTTTTACTACCGCCCCAAGCAACCGAGCACCAAGCTGCCGGTGCTCATTTACATTCACGGTGGCCCGGAGAGTCAATTCCGGCCTAGTTTTTCTCCGGCTTTTCAGTACTACGTCAAGGAGCTGGGCGTGGCCGTCATCGCCCCTAATGTGCGGGGATCGACCGGCTACGGCAAGCACTATCTCAAACTGGATAATGGCTACAAGCGCGAGCACGCGGTCCAAGATATTGGCAAATTGCTGGACTGGATAGCGGAGCAACCGGAGTTGGATAGCCAACGGGTAGCGGTGATGGGCGGTTCTTACGGTGGTTATATGGTGCTGGCGAGTATGGCGCACTACAGCGACCGGCTTTGCTGCGGCATCGATATTTTTGGCATCAGCAATTTTGTGACCTTTCTGGAAAATACCAAATCTTACCGCCGGGCACTGCGCCGCGTAGAGTACGGTGATGAGCGGGACCCGCAGATGCGGCAGCACCTACAGCGCATCTCACCTACCACCAACGCGCACAAGATCACGAAGCCGATGATGATCGTACAGGGCTTGAATGACCCGAGGGTGCCGGTAAGCGAGGCGGAGCAAATGGTCAGGGCGATCCGCGAAAATGGCGGCGAAGCTTGGTATTTGCTGGCGAAAGATGAAGGGCATGGCTTCCGCAAAAAGTCTAATCGCGATTTCTATGATCAGGCTACGATTTTGTTTTTGAAGCGGTATTTGTTGGGGGTTGGAAGGTTGGCGGGTGGGTTGGCTAACCGGGTGGAAGGTTGAAAGGTTGAAAGGTTGGCGGGCCGTTTAGCTAACTTTTCAACTTTTCAACCTTACAACTCTTCAACTTTTCCAACTTTTCAACCTTACAACTTTACAACCCTCCAACCCATGGCAATCGCAAGATTGCCATAAGTGTTAACTTGTGGTCAAAAAGATGACACAAACAGAAAATGGGCTGGCCTTGTTGCTAGATGCCTTTCACACAATGGAAGATCCCCGCTCAGGCCACGGGCGAATTCATACCTTGGATACGATATTGATGGTAGCCATAGTGGCGATTATCTGTGGAGCAGACGATTGGGTGGAAGTAGAGTCTTTTGGCAAATCGAAAATAGATTTTTTTCAACGGCACTTGGGAGTCGCTTTACGCGGCATTCCATCGCATGATACCTTTGGCCGAGTGTTTTCTTTGATTGATACAGAAGCTTTTGAGTACTGTTTTGTCAGTTGGTCCAGCCAATTATGTGAATGGGATGAAAAACTGGTCAACATTGATGGCAAAACGCTTCGCCGGTCTATGGACGGAGAAAATCGCGCCGCCCATATGGTCAGTGCCTGGGCTAATCGCAATCGTTTAGTCTTAGGCCAAATACGTACAGCGGACAAGTCAAATGAAATTACCGCCATCCCGCAATTGTTAGGCTTATTGGCTATTCAGGGTACTATTATCACTATTGATGCTATGGGGGCTCAAACCGCAATCGCCAAGCAAATTATTGATAGCCAGGCTGATTATGTGGTTGGCGTAAAAGAAAACCAGAAAAATTTAGAAGAGGAGGTGCGCGAATCTTTTTATAAGGTGGGGGCTAAGCACAAAGCACAGACTCATCAAATGATAGAAGTGGATCATGGACGGATAGAGACCCGGAAATGCTATGCTATAGAGGTGGAAGGTTATCTGACCGACAAGCTGATTGGTAATTGGGAAGGTTTGCAGACTATGATCCTAATTGAATCAGAGATTGAATACAAAAACGGGAAAAAGGCCGGACAGGTTATGAAAGAGCAGCGGTTGTATATTAGCAGCCTGCCGGCTCAAGCAGAACGTCTTAATCATGCCATTCGTAGCCATTGGGGGATAGAAACTTCCCTACATTGGGTATTAGACGTGGCTTTCAGAGAAGATGACAACCGCACTAGAATAGGAAATGCCCCGGCAAATCTGGCTATCATGCGCCATATCGCTTTAAACAAGCTTCGCCGGGAAACTTCAGCAAAGATTGGCGTAAAAGCCAAACGGAAAAAAGCTGGATGGGATCATTCCTACCTGCTAAAGGTTCTTCGCGCATAGGCATGGCAATCTTGCGATTGCCATGGTTATGCGATCCAAATTCTAGGATAAGTTGTTTAAATTTTGTATATTTGGAAGCCAGTCTGATTATTCCAATC
>JAAAOU010000156.1 GCA_009908745.1 Bacteroidota bacterium | reverse complement strand
ATGGATTACACTTCCTGTACTCCTTGGCATTTTACACTTGGGCAAAAGGAAAGAATGATTGCAGCGCTTGAAAATGGGCGATCCGAAATTTTACAATCGGATGCTTGCCAAGGCGGCGCGGATACTGATATCTGGCTATTGGACCTGAAAACCCAACTTTGTCAAAGTAAGGTATGTCCGAAGGTGCTTGTGAGCAATAATGGCAGTACGCCTATCACTTCCATTGAATTTGAATACGGGACGACAGCTGCTTCGACATCTTATGTGTGGTCTGGCACAATCCTGCCAAGTGATACCGCTTATATTAGTTTGCCTTGCTTGAGTCTGATAGAGGAAAACTTTGAGTTTTCAGTTTCCGCTTCGAAAGTGAACGGTTCCCCCGATGACTATGACGCCAATAACACAAAAACGCTTTCTTTGAGCATTGACCCTATTACAGCAGAGTTTCAGGTTGTTTCGTTTAATGGAACTAAAAAAGCCTTTTTCCCCGAAACAGAAGGCGCTTTCCATTACGCGTGGGATTTTGGTGATGGTGCCACTTCTAATGAAGAAAGACCCGTACACACTTATTTAGCTCCGGGAGATTATGTAATCACATTAACAATAATCGATGCCTGTGGGGACTCCACGTCAGCGACGCAGGAGATTGAAATTGATGGTTGCCAGCCCGGCTGGCGGGGTCAGATACGAAGTTTGAATAACTATGTAGAGCCTGATGAAGATATTTGCGATTTCGTACAGGACGGGGTGATGCATTTACCTTCTTCCTTTTCGGATATAAACTACTACTGGACAAACTTCAATTTTTGCGATACCATCTGCATACCTGAGAACTTTACTTTTCAGGCCAGGCTTAAAAACGCCCAGCAAGATGGCGGCCTTAATGCGTATGATATAACAGTGTCATTGACAGGGGAGGGACTAAATACTGGACTTAAAGCAATGGGGGCGTCTTGGGCGCTACAATACACGAGGATATGGTCAGGCGATACGCAGTTAAATGACCTTCCTGAACTGATTTTTGACTTTTCTGAGTTTTTCATCTTAGAAATGGAGTTTTCGAACGGTGTCGTTTACTTCAAGTATAACGGAACAGTATTCAAAGAGCTACCAGCACAGGAGGCTATATGCGATATTAGAAACATCCGATTTTATTTCAAGGGCTCTGGAATGGTAGATTGGCTCAAGGTAGCCGATGAAGGAGGTGAAGTGATTTTTGAAGAAAACTTTGATGACTGTCAGAATATGGAGGAACCTGAAATATGTACGCCTGCTCCTTTTTTGGTCAATTTTGACCAACAATTGGGTTGTGAACTTGGAGAGTTGGTTATTAACCCATTAAGTGGCGACGGTCCCTTTGTGTATAATTTGGTACCCAACCCTAATGATATTTCTACTTCGGATAGTATTTTTACTGATCTCCCGCCAGATAACTATACAGCAACGGCCGCCGCCGTCTGCTCCTATCAAGATAGCTCCATTCAGTTTTCGATTCCGGAGCCGCTGCGGGATTCTATAGTTTTTCAGGAAGCAGCAATTTGCGGAGGGCTAGGGCAAATTGTCATTAGCGGTATTGATGGAGTGCCCCCCTATGGGTATAAATTAAATGATGGTGACTGGCAAGATGCGGGTACTTTCACGGAGCTTACTCCAGGTACTTACCAGATAACAGTAAAGGACCAGCGTGGTTGTGAATCAACCCGGGCAGTCGAAATCACATCGCAAGTATCTGAGATACAACTGGACGTTGATAGTACAGACTTAAGCTGGAGCTGTTTGGATCAAGATGCATTTATTTCTTTTTCTGCTCAGGGAGATGCCCTTTATCACTTTTTTCAATTAGATGATAGACCGCCACAAGCTGATGGATTATTCACCGATCTCACACCTGGCCTTTACACCGTAATTGCCATTGATGAAAACAACTGTTACTCGCAACCTTACGAGTTTGAAGTGACAGAGGAGTATATCAACTTCCCTAATGTACAGGCATTCACTATATGCGAAGGTGATAGCGTGGTGGTTGGCAATCAGGTATACAGCCAGGCAGGCACCTATCTGGACACATTAACGTCTGTACAAGGCTGTGATAGTACGGTTACGACGGAATTAACTGTAAACGCCTCATACAATTCCAACCTCCAATCCACCATCTGCCAATCCGACACCCTCCTCTTCAACGGCCAGCCCCTGACCGAGACCGGCACCTACACCGCCGAGTACCAGACCACGCTGGGCTGCGACAGCACCGTAACCCTAGAACTGGCCGTGCTACCCGAGTACGAAGAAACCCTGCAAGCGACCATCTGCGAAGGAGAAACCTACCTGTTCAATGAGCAGGGACTAGATACGGCAGGCACCTACGAAGCCATCTTACAGTCCCAAGCCGGCTGCGATTCCCTGGTCGTGCTGCAACTCGCTGTGGAAACCCCTTCGGAGTCCTTTTTCGACACCACCCTCTGCGAAGGTGAGGTGCTAGACATTGGCGGAGAGGTCTTCGAAACCGCTGGTGACTATACCCTGCAGCTTACCGACGCCAACGGCTGCGACTCCACCGTCTACCTGATGCTGGATTACTACCCCCCGCCCCTGTACGAGGTGGAAACGACGCCTGACTTTGGCTACGGCGATGGCAGCCTGTTACTGATGCTATCCGATAGTACGCACACGCTGATTTGGGAGGACGGCAGCGTCGATTTAGAGCGTACCAACCTGCAGGCGGGCTTTTACTACGCCAGTATCGAGGACGAATGGGGCTGTGTAGCCGAAATCGAGGTGGAAGTGCCGGGCGGGGAGCTTCAACTCGCCATGCCCAACACCTTCACGCCTAACGGTGACGGCACCAACGATTTCTTCAATGTAGTGGGCAATGCCGAGGCACAGGTGGCTGTCTTGCGCATCTTCAACCGATGGGGGCAGCAAGTGTACAACAATGAGTACCCCACCCGCGGCTGGGACGGCACCTTCAACGGCAAGCCGCAGCCCGCCGAAGTCTACTACTACCAAATCGAAGTGCAAACGCCGGACGGGGTGTGGACGCGCCAAGGGGATGTGACGCTGGTGCGGTAGGGGCTAAAGCGCTTCCACCTCCTGTTCGTCGTAGGCTGCGCCTACGTCGGTCCTTGCAATCCTCTGCTCGGCGTAGGCTGCGCCTACGTCGCCCGCGTCAGAAGTAGGCTCAGCTTACTAAATGGCAGTTCCAGTCGATAGGGCGTATTAGCTGCAAGCAACGACGAGCGTTGCGTTTGGTTTGGGGTGGTAAGCTACGGGTAGCAGGCAAGTATTCTTCTCTTACGGTATGGTGTTTCGGTACGGCTATTAGCTTTGTAAAGCAGGGCGGTTCTGGAGCTGCTGCGCAAAAAAGTGTTCTAGTTGCTTTTCCCACTGTCCGTCAGCTCTATGGTGAAAAACCCGGAAATATTCGCTGTCATTAAGCGTTTGCAGCGTGAAGATTTTACGTTCTGGCTTTAGAAGTAGGGCAACAATCTTGAGCCAGTTTTTCCAATATATCTTTCCCGGTTTTAGTCCTTGACGTACGATTGTTTCCAGCGTATCTTTTCTACTATTGGCAAACGCCCTTTTTTGTTGGGGGACGGCTAAGCCAAAAGCAAAGGGCAATTCATCAAGGCAGTCGGCCACACGGTCAATATCAGACACGGTGACTTGGGTAATACCGGCTAGTAATGTTTCGCCCGGTGAGACTTCTATTTCAGTTTCGTAGGTGGCAGATTGCCTGAATACAATACTATGGGGGTAAAAAAGCCCTTTTTTGCTCCTGATTCTATTCTTTTTCTGGGGGTACGGCTCAAGGAATACCAAATACACCTTGTGCGCTTTGGTGCTAAAAACCAGAAAGTCCCTGAATAAGGAAAGCATATCTCGCTGAAAGTGGGCGTTTTCTTTCACCTGTAGGACCTTCAAAGACTCAAGAACCTTTTGGTTTTGCAAAGTCAAGGAGAACAAGCTGGATTCAAGATTCAGGTCTTCAATCTCCAATAGGCTGTTGTAAATCTTATAATTGATCATTGCTTCTGCTTCTTCTTTTTAGGATAATAAGCGTGCCCCTTGAGCTTCTTGCCGTGTTTACCATAGTTAGACCGTGTTGGGATTTTGGTCTTCTAGTCG
Organism: Bacteroidota bacterium; assembly: GCA_009908745.1. Lineage (GTDB taxonomy): Bacteria > Bacteroidota > Bacteroidia > Chitinophagales > Saprospiraceae > Phaeodactylibacter. The sequence continues at coordinate 28,711 of JAAAOU010000156.1, read as the reverse complement.
AAAACTAGCAATTTTTTGGTTAGACGAGGCGCGAAAACCGGAGTTTAGCCTAAGCTAAATGAGGATTTTCGGGACGAAGTATAAGCAAAAAAGTGCAGTTTGCAGACCGATTACTAAAGTCCCAACACGGTCTTAAAATGGGGACCTTGATCGACGTAAAAATTGCCGTCATCTTCTCTGACACTAAATAACTTGCCAAGCCATTTGAAAATGTACAGCCCCTTATTTTTGTTACGCCTCAATCCTTCTCTTTTCCACGCCTCGCTATTTTTATTCCTAATGGTTTCTGTAGGGTGGGTGATCACTGGGATCCCCAAGATTCTTTTAATCCATCTGAACGCAGACCGTCTGGATTCGAAAGTATCACTTCTATGGTGAACATCCCTGTGGGGCTTCCCTCTCATAATACTCACTTTATTGACTATCAATGTAAGGAGTTTCAAGCATATAGTCAACAAGAGCCCCTGTTCGTCGTAGGCTGCGCCCTGTTCGTCGTAGGCTACGCCTACGTCGCTCCCCTACCCTCTGCTCGGCGTAGGCTGCGCCTACGTCGCCCTGTTCGGCGTAAGCTGCGCCTACATCGCTCAAGGTGGTAAGCTACGGGTAGCAGGTGCTCCAAAGCCACCTACGGACAGCAAGCCGCTCACCCATCGACTGGCTACAGCCCAGCCGATGGGTGGGTGGCGGTGGCCATGCGCAAGCCGTTGCAAGCAAAGGCACGGGGTGTGGACGCGGCAAGGGGATGTGACGCTGGTACGGTGAGAGGCTAAAGCGCTTCCACCTCCCAGCCCGCAATCCGCCGTTCCTGCCCATCAAAGTGGACCCCGATTCCCAATACCCGCTTGCCGCTGCTGCGGAAACGCTGCGCGTAGTCGCGCTCACGGATTTGCTGAAGCGCCTCGGTAGCCGTTTGGTGAATTTTGAATTCGAAGACATAGACGGACTGCGGCATCTGAACCACCGCATCTGCCCGCCCGCGGGCGGAGTGCACCTCACTATCGCAGTAGAGCCCCAGGTAGTTGAATAAGATGTGTACCAAGCCGTGAAACAGGCCCTCAGACGTTTTATCAAAGGTTTCGTAAGGCAAATCTGCAAGCACGCTGTCCAAGATATCCCGCACCTGCTCCAGGTTGTCCTGAGCAAAAGCCTGCTGTAGGTCGTGGACCGTGCGGCCGGTATTGTGGCGAGTCGGCTCGGGAGAGAGCTCTTGCAGCAGAAAAGCGTACATGCTTTCGCGTACCTCTTTGTTAGGGTAATGCAGCACATATTCCCCCTTCAGCAGGTTGGCTGATTTTACCGTCAGGTAGCCAGACTGGAATAGCAGTGGGACAAGCGCGATATGGTCCAGGTCAAAATGTTCGAAAATAAAGCTTTTGATAGGCACTTCCTCCATAGCATAAAGCTGCTGCTGCCGCATCTGCTCAACAATCAGCCGGGGCGTACCGCTGGCCGACCAGAAATTTACGAAAGCCTGCTGATCCAGAAAACTGAGTATACCAAAAGGGTTGTAGACCTTATTGCGGCCATCCCAGGAATAGCCGTTATACCATTCCTGGATATTTTCGAGTAGTTGTGCCGGGGGGAGCTCCAAAACCTGTGCGGCAGCTTGCAGGTGAGGCTCGAAGTAATATTCCAGCTCCGATTGTGTATAGCCCGTTAGCGTGGCATAGGCGCGGTGCAAGGTAAGGTCAGAGAGGTTGTTTAGATGTGAAAAGATGGAAACTTTCGCAAATTTGGAGATGCCGGTGATGAAAATCAGGCGCAGGTGCTCGTCGGCGCTTTTAAGGACACCGTAAAACTCGCGCAACAAGTCCCGGTTCGCCTTAGCCTGGCTTATACCCTCTTCGGTGAGGTAGTCGGTGATAGGCTTGTCATACTCGTCTATAAGCAGTACGACCTGACCATGTTTGGCTGCGATTTTCTGTATCAATTCTGCAAGCTGTTCTTTGCTGCCCAATCGTTCCAACCTCAGGTTGAATGCTTCGGCTTTCATCCTGAGGTGCAACTGCAAAGCCGCTTCGAGCCCTTTCTTATCATAATCGATAGCCTCAAAAGAAAAATGCAGCACCGGGTTGGTCTGCTGCCAGTCCCAGCGGTTTTCGATCCACAAGCCTTCGAACAGCTCCCGCTTGCCTTCAAACAAGGCCTTCAGGGTAGAAACGAGCAAAGATTTTCCGAACCTGCGGGGCCGGGAAAGGAAGTAGGGCTTGCCCATCGTGACCATGCGGTGGATCAGCTCGGTCTTGTCTACATACACATAGCCGCCCCTGCGCAGCTCTCCGAAGTCTTGTATGCCGATGGGTAGTTTCTCCATGGATGTAAAAATAAAAAACTTTCCTGTTCGGCGTAAGCTGCGCCTGCGTCGCTCAAGGTGGTAAGCTACGGGTAGAAGGTGCTCCAAAGCCACCTACGGACAGCAAGCCGCCCACCCATCGACTGGCTACAGCCCAGCCGATGGGTGGGTGGCGGTGGCCAGGCGCAAGCCGTTGCAAGCAAAGGCAGTCCGGCCCTGTTCGTCATAGGCTACGCCCTGTTCGTCGTAGGCTACGCCTACGTCGCTCCCCTACCCCCAGCTCACCTCCGCCCCCGGCAGCACATCGTAGCAACCCCGGCTGCGGCGCACAAACAGTTTGCGGTTGTACGGGTCATCCCGGTTGACTTCGTGTTTGGAGAGGATGCTGTTGACATACTGCCGCTTGCGGCGGTAATCGGGGAGTAGCGATGGCGGCATTTCTTCGATAAACTGCATGAAGTCGTCCATCAGCAAGCAACGCTCCGGCAGCGGGTCATTGGGGGCGAATACATCGAGGCGGATCGCGTTGAGCACATTGTAGAGGAAAAACTCCATGCTCTTGTGGTTGATGATGTACAGACGGCCATCGTAGCGGCACTGCCCGGCGGAAGGGGCCAGCTTGGGGTACCAGGTTTCCAGCAAGAACTTATTGAGCTGCCGGCGGTCGTAGCCCAAAATCAGGTGCTGCAAAGCGGTGCGCCCCAGATGGTCCTGCCGGTTGCGGTTGGCATCCTGCTCCAGGAAGTAGTAAAGCATGTCGATCTTGCCGTGCTGCGCGGCAATCATCAGGCCGGTCATGCCTTCTGCGGCATCCGGTATATCTACGCCAAACTTGCTGACGATGCGCTCCACCTTTTTCCGGTTTTTGTTGCGCACATGGTTAGCCAGTTGTTGCTGTGCTTTCTGGTACTCGCCCAAGTATTGCTTGGCCGGGCCGTAGTTCAATTCCTCATGCAGCCGCTGCACCAGTGCAATGCGGTGCCGCGTGCGGGCAAACAAAAAGAGGCGCTCCACGTCCTGCTCCGTATGGCTGGCTTCCGGGTCGAATATCCGCTCTGCCAGCAACTCGGCCTCCTCTGCCCCCACAAACTCAATGCCGCGCAAGCGGGCCCGGATGGCTTCGGCCTGCTCAAATTTTCCCTGCAGCTCCAAGCGGCGGGCTTCTTCCAGCCACTCCTCCTCGTCGCTAGCCTGTTTTTCAATCTTTACCTCCTCTTCCGTCTCCATCACGCCGAGGAGTTGCAGCAGCTCATTCTTAGTTTTGGCCTCTACGATGTGGACGTTCTGCACGGCGCGGGTGAAGGCCACGTACAGGGAGTTGATGTAAAATTTGTAAGCCTCCTGATCCTTGTTGGTTTTATCCTTAGCGCGGGCGTACCGCAGGTTCTCATCCAGCAGGTCGGCTTCGCTTACGCCTTTGGCAATAGTGCGGAATTCGCTATCGTGATCACTGATGAAGTTGACCAGGATGATGTTTTCGTACTCCAACCCCTTGGCCTCCTGAATGGTAAACACCAGCGGGGTCTTGAAATCTTTCGACACTTGTGCTTTTTGCTGCTTGTCCAGCACCAGCACCGCAAATTTGGCGGAGTCCTTCGTCCGTTTGTTGAGCTCCTTGCGCACTTTGTCGCTGTCCGGGTAAAAGTGGATTTTCCCTTCCTTGTCCGCTACGGTGTTGATCAGGTAGGTGCTCTCCTTGTCGATGGACCCAAAGCGGGCATTCTTGATTTTTAGCAGGTCGTTAGACAGCTTGGTCACCTGCCGGGAGTTGCGGTAGTTGGTCTTGAGAATGCGCAGCGCGCTGCCCTTTAAATCTTGATTGAAAAATAGGCTTTTGATCTTCGACCAAGAAAAGAAGTTGGGGTGCACGATCTGATTGGCATCCCCACTGAGCAAAAAGTTGCCGGGTGTCTTCAGCGATTTCAAAATCAGCAGCAGCTGAATGTTAGTAACGTCCTGCACCTCATCAACGATCACGAAGTCGTACTTTGGCGTCACCCGATCCATATATTGGTACGCTACCATGTTGCTGTCGTAGTAGCCCTGCTCTTTCAGGAAGCGCAGATAGCGCTCGAAGAGATCGTAAACCTTGCCCCGTTCGCTGCCCAAGAAGATCGACTGCTTGACGCCAAGCTCTTCGTAACGCTCCCGGCTGAGGTACGCCGCATCCGTCACCGAACCAGTCAGCACCCCCTTGAATTCCTCGAAGAGCTTGTAAGGCTCCTTGAATTTGAAACGTTGCCGGGGCCCGCGTTCGTACCAGCGCTCAAAGCTGCGGTAGTCTAGCTCCTTGCCTTCCGGTATCTGTATCCCCTCCAGGTACTCCCGGAAAGAGAGGAAGTCAATCTCCTGTTTTGGGTTTTCGTACCCGTACGACTCATAGATGCGCTGCGCATTTTCCACCAGGTAGGGAGAAAGCGAAACATAGGCTACGTGGCCGGGGTAGCCCTTCATCTTTTCCAGCGTCAGCGCCGTCTTGCCGCTGCCCGCCGAGCCAATGATAATCAACGGTGCGGGCAGGTTGTAAATTTCCTCCTGATCGCTGTCCAATGACAGGACCTTGTCGAGCAAGTGGAAGCGTTTGGTAGCCGGGTTGACGTACCGTATGGCCTCCATTGTCTCTTCCTCTACCTTCTCGGGCCCCTGCACTTCGCTAAAGTGGTTGTCTTTCACCGACGCCCCCCTCAGAAACCTCGATTTGTCGTAGTCATGATTGGGAATGACTTCCAGCAGCAAGATGTAAGTTTCCCCCTGATGCTTCGCAAATTTGAATAGCAACCGGTTCTCGTGGTCGAGCTTGGCGCGGAAGTAGCCCAGCTGCTTGATTTTCTTAACCTCCGCGGATTTGAAGTCCCCTGCCTGCAGCATCCGCTCCACTTTTTTCACTTTGCTGCTCAGGCCTTTGGCAGAGAACTCATTATATCTCAGTAATTGCATGTGTTTTGGTGCGTTTTCTTTAATTTCACAGCTCCTAAAGCTACTGCCTTATTCTTCTAAACAGAAGGCTTAGCAGCCCTATTTAAAAAAATTACTTTCTTTTAAAAAACGAAAAAACTGGTCCATGTCTAATTCCCACATGCCGCCCGACTTCCTGCAGCCTTGCCTGTTCAGTGTAGAAGAAGCTGTCATTAAGGTATCCAAAGAGCACCCGAGACTCGAAGATAAAGACGTTGAAATGGTCTACGACTCGCTCCAAAAGTTCTTCAAAAAGCTAGCGCAAGGTAAAAGTATGGACGAACCCACTTCCACGATTACCCGCAAGCAAGCCCTGATCGAAGCGATTATAACAGCCTTGGATGTACGGGAAGAGTTAGGGGCAGACGAGCACGTCCTCCAAAACACGGATTACACCCTCGGCGGAAAGACGATCCCTTACTTGGAAACACTCTACGCTACAGGCTTCAACTACTTACGCCGCTCTGCCCGCTTTTGGCGCAAGGAAAATGGGGCTAGAGGGTATTTAAGCTTCATCCGGGACAATGTGCCTAACTAACCGACTTTATGAACACTACCTCCTGCCCTCCGTTAGGTGCTTAAAAAACCATGCCCACCCGCAGCATCCTCTGGTTCCGAAAAGACTTGCGCCTGCATGACAACCCGGTGTTACAAAACGCCATCAAGGAAAGCCAAGCCATCCTGCCGGTCTACTGCATTGACCCCGACTGGTTTCGGGAGCTTCCACTGGGCTTTCGCAAAACGGGCGTCAACCGGGCGGCTTTTTTGCTGCAAAGCCTCGACAACCTGCGTAAAAACTTGCGCGCCATTGGCGGTGATTTGCAAGTCGTGGTCGGCCCAGCGGCTGAGGCCCTGCCTAAGCTGGTTCGCCAGCATGACATTCAGGCCGTCTACGCACAGGCGGACATCCCCTGGGAGGAACGGCAAGAGGAAAAGGCGGTGCAACGTTCCATTGCCCCCTTGGAATGCCAATTTCAACGGGATTGGAGCCATCTGCTGTACCACCCGGATGATCTCTCTTTCGAGCCTGAGGAAACCGCGGCTACTTTCAAGACCTTCCGCAAGCAACTGCGCAAGGGCGGCAAAGTCCGTCCGCTTTTGCCCGAACCAGTCCGCCTTCCATTGCTGGAAGGAGCTGAATACGGCAACACGCCAACGCTGGCCGATTTGGGTTTTGAGGAAGCCGGTACCCCCGCCTATAAAGGAGGGGAAACAGCAGCCCTCGAACGGTTGCAGTACTACTTCTTCGACAGTGAGCTGCTTACCCGCTACAAGTGGACCCGCAATCAGTCCTTGGGCGACGACTACAGCTCCAAATTCTCCCCTTACCTCGCGCTGGGCTGCCTGTCGCCCCGCCGGGTCTATTGGGAAAACAAGAAGTACGAGGCGGAAGTCAAAAAGAATATCTCCACCTACTGGCTAATCTTTGAGCTCAAATGGCGGGAGTTTTTCCAGTATCTGGGCATGAAGCACGGCAACCGCATGTTTTTCCCAAGTGGGATTAAAGGCAAAGAGCTGGAATGGAAGGAAGATCAACCGCTTTTCGACAAGTGGCGCAGGGCAGAGACGGGCATCCCTTTCCTAGATGCGCACATGCGGCAGATGAATCAGACGGGCTTCATGTCCAACCGCGGGCGGGTGAACCACGCTAGCTTTTTGGCGAAGGAGTACGGCATCAACTGGACTTGGGGCGCCGCTTGGTTTGAGTCTCAACTTATCGACTATGATGTTTGCAGCAATTGGCTCAACTGGAATACGCAGGCCACGGAACAACGCTTCACCAACCCGATTTGGCAGAGTAAGAAATACGACAAAAAAGGGGAATTTGTACGGCACTGGCTGCCGGAACTGTCCGAGGTGCCTGCGCCAAAAATCTATGCACCCTTTGCTATGGGCAAAGAAGAACAAGCGCAGTATGGACTGCAGATCGGTACAGATTACCCGGCACCCGAAGCATTGTCCAGTAAGTTAGAGTGGGCAGTGAAACGCATTTATAGTCTGACAACCCGAAATTTGTGAATTCTGACTTGCTCTTTTTCCGCCTTGCTGCGTTGGAAAGCCTCGACAGAACTTAGGCTATGCCTACGTTTTCCGCCTTGCCAGCCGAAAAAATAGCGGCGTCATATTTTCACAAATCCTGAGTTGTCAGACTATAGACCGTAGCGGGCTAAGCTTTAGGACGGTAGGGGCAGGAATAGCTGTTTTTAACTCATAATCGGTGCTCAGTACCTGCACTTTCCCTACTTTTGCGCTTCAACAATATTGTTTATGGGGCAATCCTACACACAACGGGCCCAAGCATTTAAAGAAGCGGCAGAAGCACTCCGCCAACGCTACAACCGCTTCTCCCTCATCCGCTTGCTGATCTTCCTGCTCAGCATAGCTGCTATCGTATTGCTGTGGTCGTCGGTGCACTTTTTGGCGGGTATTGCGGGCGTCGTCGTCTTCCTGTTTGGGTTCTACCGTTTCGTGCGCTGGCACCAAGGTATCAAAGAGGAGGAACAGCACCAAAGCCGTCTAGCGCAGCTCAATGAGTGGGAAGCCGCCGCCTACGATAAGCACGATTTCTCCAACTACGCCGACGGGGCCGCTTTCCTGAAAGCAGACCATCCCAACGCTATCGACCTCGACCTCTTCGGCCCTTTTTCCCTCTTTCAGTACCTCAACCGGGCCACTACCGCCTTGGGGCAACAACAGCTGGCTGACTGGCTGTCCAAGCCCGCCGCCCCAAAAGAAATTCAGGCTAGGCAAGACGCTACCAAAGAACTGGCGGATATGCTAGACTGGCGGCAGCACTTTCAGGCGTACGGCCTAGAGGCGGAGGATGACCCCGCACAGATCGAGCTGCTGAAGCGCTGGCTCACCGAGCCGCCCTTTCTCACCGACAAAAAATGGGTGGTTGTCGCCCTGTACGCCCTACCGCTCTGGTCGGTGCTGGCAGCTGTGATCTGGGCGCTTTACTTGCCTTGGTACCTAGGCCTGTTGCTTTACCTCCCCGCTTTGCTGATCCTGCGGCAGTTTGCCGAACAGGTCAATACCACGCACCTGAAAACCGCCCATGCCGAGAAAGCCTTGTCGCACTACGCCAAGCTCATACAGCAAATCGAGGGCCAAGCATTTGAGTCGCCGCTCCTGCGGGAACTGCACGGCCGCTTTGACGAAACGGGCAAAGAGGCTTCCGTCATGATCCAACGGCTATCGTACATCATCCGGCAGCTGAATGTCCGCTACAATGCCTTCGCTTTTATCTTCAATATACTCGGGCTGTGGGAATTGCAATACGTCTACCGCCTGGAGAAGTGGAAAACCGGCATGCAAGACCGATTGCCCGCTTGGTTTGAAGCCATGGCCGCGTTCGAAGCCCTGAGCAGCTACGCCAATTGTTACCATAACAATCCCGACTGGGCCATGCCCACGATCACCCGCCGCATGCAGGTAGAAGCGGTGGAGGTCGGCCATCCCCTGCTGCCCCGCGGCAAACGGGTGTGCAATGACATCCAATTGCCCACCGATGGCCATATCAAGCTGGTCACTGGCTCAAACATGGCGGGCAAAAGCACCTTCCTGCGCACCGTAGGCATCAATATCGTGCTCGCTATGGCGGGTGCGCCGGCTTGCGCCAAACAGCTAGAACTGCCGCCCCTGCAGGTCTATACCAGCATGCGTACGCAAGATGCCCTGCAGGAAAGCACTTCTTCCTTCTACGCAGAGCTGAAACGCCTCAAATTCATCATCGAAGCGGTGGAAGCTACCGCTGATCATCAGCCACCACAGTTGCAGGCCTTCTTCCTCTTGGACGAAATACTGAAAGGTACCAATAGCAACGACCGCCACACCGGCTCCAAGGCCCTCATCCGGCAACTCATCCGCAGCCGGGGATCGGGGATTATCGCCACGCACGACTTGGAGCTGGGGGAACTGGAAGCCGAAGCCAAGGGGCGTATAGAAAACCTCTGCATTGAGGTGGAAATCAAGGACGGGAAGCTGTACTTTGACTATAAACTTAGAAAGGGCGTGAGCGAAAGCTTCAACGCCACCCTGCTCATGCAGCAAATGGGTATCAAAATCGGGGAAGTATGAAGTGTTATAATCTAGAAGAGGCCCGGCGCAAACAGGATAAAGTCAAAGCCCTCTATCTGCGCAATCGTGGTATGGATCAACTGCCGCCGCTGGTTTTTGCACTCCCCCAATTGCGTCATCTGCACCTCAACGACAACGCCTTGAAAACCATTCCGCCCCAAATCAGTAGCCTGAAGCAACTGCGGACGCTCAGCCTCGCCAATAATCAAATTGCGGTGCTGCCACAAGCACTGTTCGAGCTCCAGAATTTGGAGAAACTCAACCTGTCTGGCAATCGCCTTACCGAAATCCCCGCCGCCATTACGGGCCTGAGCAGCTTAAACACCCTGCTGCTTAGCCACAATCAGCTAGAAGCCCTTCCAAAAGAGATACAAACGCTAGGAAAATTAAAGTGCTTGGAGGCCGACAGCAATAAAATACGCAGTATCCTCGGCCTGCACCATCTGCATAGCCTGCGCCGTTTGGTGCTTTCCCACAACCGTATACGCACCTTTCCAAAGACCCTATGCCGCCTCAAGCGGCTAGAGCGGCTCGACTTGAGCTATAACCGCCTAAGCCACTTGCCAGCTGATATCCACGGTTTGAGGGCACTCCATTTTTTGTTCCTAGAGCGCAACAACCTCAAGTCCCTTCCTGAAGAGGTGGGCGACCTGCGCAGGCTGCGGCAGTTGGTCTTAAACCGCAATAAGCTTACTCAGATACCGCGCCCTATTTGGAGCCTCCCTTGGCTGGCTGTTTTTGAAGCTGACAACAATAAGATCAGTGCCTTGCCCCCTCAAATTGAGGACGCACAGCGGCTGGAGCGCCTGAAATTGTCGGGGAACGGAATAAGCCGTCTGCCGGATCAACTGCCCACGCTGGCTAACTTGAGAACGCTCGACCTCTCGGGCAATGAGCTACGGCAACTACCCGCCTTGCCTGCTTCCTTGAAGAAACTGTCGCTTAGCGGCAACCCCCTACGGCAAGTGCCTGAATCCGTGTGCCAGTTGACTCAATTGGAAGAGCTCTCCTTACGGGATTGCCAGCTGACGCAGCTTCCGGGCCGCCTGCATCAATGGCGCCATCTGAGAAAGCTGGATATCCGCAAAAACCAGATGGAAACCATGCCCCCCTCGCTTTTTCAACTAAGGAGCTTACGAAAAATCCACGGCGCAGGAAATGCACTTAGCGACAGGAAGCTGATTAGGTTTATCAGTAAGTGCAACTCTTACGATGTCCCCGAAGCCTTCATGGAGATTCTCTACGAAATAATAAAGGATCCTCATGTAGCGATTCCGCTTACCCCTACACCGCATCTACTTCAGGTACTAGCCCTCGGCGTCATGAGAGACTGGAACTATAAAATACGCCGGCATTTACTCCAAGAGCGTAGCCCGGTGCAGGAAATCCCCACTAGTGCTAACGGGGCAAGCCTGCTGCTGCTGGGGCAAACAGGGTTCGAGGCTGCCGCGACTATCGAGGTACTCCAACAACAAGGCCTAACGGTGATCACGGATGCCAACCAATCCGCAGACTATATCGTACTCGGGCGCTTAAGAAAAACGGTGGCACTGCCTCCATTGCAGAAAGAGCAGCGCTTCATTTCCCGGCTGAGTTTGACCCGTTTCCTCAATCTGGCGCTAGGCCGAAAATTCGCCGATCATTACGATGAGCGCAAGGTGCAAAAGCTCCAACTCATGCTGCTTCACCGCGAGGAGAAAAACCGCAAGTTAGCCCTGCAACTGCTGCAATCGGGGGGCGTACCCTTGCCGCTGCTGACGGATATTTTTCTGGCATGGAAGCTTCAATACGAACCACGACAAACCTACGAGCAACTGCTGCTACAAAACTGCTCCGAAGAAGCCCTGCGTACCATCTACACCCCCTGGGGGCTCAGGAGCATGCGCCCCGACCTAATCGAACAAAGCATCAGGTACTACACCGCAGGCAATGAGCTCGACGGCGATAGGATGCGGCAGTTCCTGTTCTACTAGACTTGACTTGACAAGTTTCCCAAGCGGAACATCCCGCCCTTGTCAAGTCTACGCCATGCTTTCCCAAGCGGAACATCCCGCCCTTGTCAAGTCTACGCTATCCAAGTTCTACGCCGCTTTTCTTGAACCCAAGCCATACGCCAGTGTTTTTTTAGTAAAAACACCATGGCATCCCCCAACACCGTTGGCACGAAAACCAAGCCCATCCTTCAGGTCAAAGCTGGCCAACAAACCGAGCAGCCCGACCTCGTCGCCTGTGAAGAGCCCTTGGAAATCAAGCTCGCCTTTGGCCCCACTGGCAACCGGGAACACCGCAGCCTCGCCATCACCATGCGTACACCCGGGCAGGATGAAGAACTCGCCATCGGCTTCTTGTTTACCGAAGGCATTATTGGCCGGGCGGAGGAAGTCATTGGCGTGCGGCATGTGGGGCAGGCCTTATCGCCCGAGTCCGCTGAAAATATCCTGCTCGTGGAACTCGCTCCGGAGCTGCCCGTAGACTTCGACAAGCTCAACCGGCATTTTTACACTTCCTCCAGCTGCGGCGTCTGCGGCAAAGCCTCCATAGAGATGCTGCGTACCGTCAATATGTACTATCCTCGAAAAGGGCACCCCGTATTCACGGCCGATCAGATTCACTCCTTTCCCAACCAACTCTCGGCTCAGCAATCTTTATTCGATCAGACCGGCGGTATACACGCCTCCGCCGCTTTTGGCCCCGATGGGCAGCTGCTCCACCTGCGCGAGGACGTAGGCCGGCACAACGCCATGGACAAACTGATTGGCGCGGCATTGCAAAGCGGTAATTTCCCCTTGCGGGAGCAAGCCGTGATGGTCAGCGGCCGGCTGAGTTTTGAGCTGGTGCAAAAAGCATCGATGGCCGGCGTGCCTATGCTAGTGGCGGTTGGTGCGCCCTCCACTTTAGCCGTGGAATTGGCGGAAGAAAATGGGATGACCTTGGTAGGGTTTCTGCGGGGAAAGCGCTTCAACGTGTACGGCGGGCCAGAACGGATCAAACTCTAAGCCGCCGTTAGGTGTGCTTCGCGGTATTGCTTGGGCGTCAAGCCGTACCGTTCTCTAAATAGCTTGATGAAGTAAGAACAGTTTCTGAAGCCCGTAGTCAAGCAAATGTCTTGTATACTGGTATCGGGAGCTTCCTCCAATTGGCGGGCGGCCAGCTTGAGCCGTTCGTTGTTCACAAACTCCACAGGGGTGAGCCCCAGGCGGTCGCGGAAGTAGCGGTACAGGGAGGCTTGGCTCATACAGGCCAGCCGGGCGAGGGCGTCCACGGAAATGTCTTCAGCCAGGTTTTGCTGCACATAGTTGCGCAGTAGCTTCAGCTGTTGCTCCTCGCGCGCTTCATCCTGCAGTTCCCGCCGCTCCTTTTCCTGCATCAGCAGTACGGCAAGTTCTTTGAGGCCCATCTCCAAGAGCGGGTGCGCGCTCAGGGCCCCTTGCTGCTCCGGCCGGGTGAAGTAGTCGATAATCTTCCCCAGCGGCGCTTCCCCTTTGCCATCAGCCAGGCTGTGCCAGTCGAAGAGGCTGTCCAGTATCGCTTTGATTTTAGGCTGCTCCATTTGCGACTGCTCAGCCCGTGTCAGTTCCTCTTTGATACCGATGTACAGTATGCCAGCTATCTCGCCGCCGACTTCGAAGGGCTCGTAGACCGAGGCGTACCAGTTGTTCAGCACGAAGGCACTGCCGCGGTAAGCTTGGTCTTTGATTATGGACTGGATCACAGGCGAATCGTTGGGGATAAAAGTCCCCACTGCCCGCTTACCCTCCAAGGTCTCAATATTGGTGGCAATCCGCAGGAAGCCCTCGGGGATGCGCTGGAAAATGGTGGCTTTACAGTTGGTGCGCTTGCTGATCTGGTCCACAATTTCCGTGCTGTGTTGCACCATGCGGCGACCTAAGTACCATTTGGGCACTTTGACTTGCAGCCGTTCGTGCGTAATTTGGTTGATGGCCGTCATGCGGATTTGCTCCTCCGCTTGGGGTTGAATCCGGCCTTCTTGCTCAAATAAGCGGCGGGCGTAAGCGAACGCCTCGTTGACTTCCTGCTGTATCTGCTGGCCCCGCTGCTGCACGGAAGTTGCCATCAGCTGTGCGCTCTGGTCTTTGGAAGACTGCCCGGTATACAGCTCGTGCTTCCAAGCGACCTCCTTGATAACCGACTTGACTTCCCGGAGCCAATCTTGGTCCAGCTCCGTCTGCGTACCCGTCCACTCCACCGGTGCGGCCTCGTTTTCCAAAGAAGCGGCGTAGGCTTGCGCCAGTTTGTCCGCTTCTTTTTGCGAAAGCTTGCCCTGTACCACGAGCTGTTGCAATTGTCGCTCGTGCAAGTACACGGCTTGTTGCAGGCTGTTGCTTAATTGCTGGAAGTATTGTTCGAGTCGGTAGGGCATGGCAATAGGTATTGATTAGGCGGCTGCAAGAGGGGAAGCCCGTGCAGCCGCGGTTTTTCTAGAGTGTGTTGGGATTTTGGTCTTCTAGTCGAAAACTAGCAATTTTTTGGTTAGACGAGGCCCGAAAACCGGAGTTTAGCCTTAGCTAAATGAGGATTTTCGGGACGAAGTATAAGCGAAAAAGTGTAGTTTGTAGACCGATTACTAAAGTCCTAACACACTCTCTTAGTTGAACAAAGCCAAAGACTTCATAATCGTCTGGGATATGCCCCAGATCAGCGGCAGGCCGACAAACAGCCAAGCCAGAATAACCTGTGGCGTAAGCCCTTTCTTGTTGTTTTCCATGGTCAGAATGTGTTTTATTAACAAATTTGTGACAAACGGGTTCGGACAGCACTACTAGCTGGTTTTTGACTGCACCGCCGTTGCGGGGGCCACGCTCGCTGCATCTCCAGCCTCGTCTTCCAGTACCATCAGGTGCTTGTCGTCTACTGGTTTCACCATCATATTGCACACAAAGCCCAAGATGAGCAAGCCCGCCATGATGTACATGGTGATGGAATAGGCCTGCGCTGCGGGCAATTGTAGGGTCTCTATCTGATAAGCGCGGATGTAGTTGACCAGCACCGGGCCCAAAATAGCCGCCGCCGACCAAGCAAGCAGCAACCGGCCGTGGATGGCTCCCACTTGCAGCGTGCCGAACATGTCTTTCAAGTATGCCGGGATGGTGGCGAAACCGCCCCCGTACATGCTCATTATGATGCCGAAGCAGAGCACGAACAGCACCATGCTGCCCATATTGCCTATGGTCGGGATCGCAAAGTAGAGTACCGCTCCCAGCAAGAAAAAGACATTATAGGTATTCTTCCGCCCAAGACGGTCAGAAAGGGACGACCAGAAGAAGCGGCCAATCATATTGAAGAGACTCAGTAGGCCGACAAACCCACCTGCGGCTGCTGCGCCTACGGCCGCTTTTTCACCCACCGATGCAGCCGAGAACATCTCTTGGATCATCACCGAGGCTTGGCCTAGTACGCCAATCCCCGCGGTCACGTTCAGCATCAGCACGGCGAATAGCAGGTAGAACTGTGGCGTGCGGATGGCTACGTCCGCATCTACATGGCCCTTGGCGACGAAGTGGCGCTTGTTGGCCGGCTTCGGCACCCAGCCTTCCGGTTTCCAGTCCGGGCGGGGGATGCGCACCGTAAACACCCCAAACATCATGAATAGGAAATACACCGCACCCATAACTAGGAATGTCTGAGCCACGCCAGTGGAAGTGGCCGATTTAAAAGTGTCCATCAGGGCTACAGCCATAGGCGAAGCAATCATCGCGCCCCCGCCAAAACCCATGATGGCCATGCCGGTAGCCATACCGGGCCGGTCTGGGAACCATTTGATTAAGGTGGAGACCGGAGAGATATACCCTAGTCCTAGCCCAATACCGCCGATGAAGCCGTGCCCGAGGTAAACCAGCCAGATCTGGTGGAGGTGCACACCTAGGGCTGCTATGAAAAAGCCCCCCGAAAAGCAGAGCGCCGAGGCGAACATCGCTTTGCGCGGGCCCACGCGCTCCAGCCACTTGCCAAAGATCGCTGCCGAGGCGCCAAGCGTAACTAGGGCAATTGAGAATATCCAGCCTAGCGTGGTCAGCTCCCAGTCACTAGGGGCTGACTCGGTGATGCCGACAATACGCGTCATCGGCTTGTTGAAGACGCTGTAAGCATAAATTTGGCCAATACACAAATGGATAGCCAAGGCAGCGGGCGGGACCAGCCAGCGGTTGTAACCGGGCTTGGCCATCGAGTGCGAACGGTCCAGAAAGGAAAAGAGTGCCATGTTGTTTTGTTATTTATATGGTGTTCAATAATGTAATGCCTTGCAAAATTTATATTTACAAAAGAAGGGCTTTGCCGAATTAAAAAATGAAAGCATCTTATCAAACCTTCGTACTGTTTTGATAAAATAGAGGCATAAGGGCGACGGGATTGCGCCTATATTTGTATTTACACACAAAAAATAAGCTAACGCGGCTTAACGCTGCCTTAGTTTTCGTTTTGACCGAACACATCAATTCGACCATGGAAAAGAAACAAGATACCACTACCTCTGTAGAAGAAAAAGGACACGATATAATCGTCGAGGAATCCCAACGTATACCTGGTGCACAACCCCCAGAAGCCTTTACTGGCTTGAAAGTGGGCAAAATAAAGGACAAAGCAGCGGGGTTTAAGGGCGTGACCGCAGCGCTGGGGCACGCCACTAAGTATATGGCGCCGGGCCAAGCTTTCAAGACCATGTTCAAGCTCAACCAGAAAGGCGGTATCGATTGCCCGGGTTGCGCCTGGCCCGACCCGGACGATGAGCGCTCCAAGATGGGCGAGTACTGCGAGAACGGCATCAAGGCGATCTCAGAGGAAGCCCAGAAAAAGACAATCGGTGGGGCGTTTTTCTCCCAGCACAGCGTATCCGAAATGCGGCAGTGGAGCGATTACGAAATCGGTAAGCAGGGCCGGCTAGCAGAGCCTATGGTACTGCGTGAAGGTACCGACCACTACGAGCCGATCAGTTGGGAAGACGCCTTCAAGATGATAGGGGAAGAGCTGAAGGCGCTGGACACACCTGACCGGGCTGTTTTCTACACCTCCGGCCGGGCAAGTAACGAAGCGGCCTTCCTGTATCAATTGTTCGTACGCGAATTTGGCACCAACAACCTGCCAGACTGCTCCAATATGTGCCACGAATCGAGTGGGCACGGCTTGGCGCAGACCGTAGGCATCGGCAAAGGCTCCGTGACGCTGCCCGATTTGTACGAGGCAGAGGTCATTATGGTCATCGGCCAGAACCCAGGCACCAACCACCCGCGCATGCTTTCGGCGCTGGAGCGTTGCAAGGAAAACGGCGGCAAAATCATTACCGTCAACCCGCTGCCCGAAGCGGGTCTGCAAAAGTTCATCAACCCCCAACGGCCCGGCAAGATGCTGACCGGCGGCACACAGCTCACTGACCTCTTCCTGCAAGTAAGGGTGAACGGGGATATTGCCTTGCTCAAGGCGATTATGCTGCAACTGCTGCACGAAGAGCAAAAAAACCCGGGCACGGTGTTCGACTGGGACTTCATCAAGGAGAAAACAGAAGGGTACGAAGCTTTTATTACCGAACTTAAAAACCATGACTTTGGCGACTTGCTGAAAGCCTCCGGCGTATCGCGCGAGCAGATCAAGGAAGCGGCCGCCATGCTCAAAAAGTCTAAAAAGATCATCATCTGCTGGGCCATGGGGCTCACGCAGCACGAGAATGGCGTCGATAATATCAAAGAGGTGGTCAACCTGCTGCTGCTCAAAGGCAGTATCGGCAAACCGGGTGCCGGCACCTGCCCTGTGCGCGGCCACAGCAACGTACAGGGCGACCGCACCGTCGGCATCTGGGAAGCCCCCAAGCCGGCCTTCCTGGACAAACTGAAAGCGACTTTTGGCTTTGAACCGCCCCGCGAGCACGGTTACGCCGTGGTGGACGCTATAAAAGCCCTGCACGAGGAGCAGGCATCTGTCTTCTTCGCTCTAGGCGGCAACTTTATGTCTGCTACACCGGATACGGAATACACGGCGGAGGCTTTGAAAAAATGCAGCCTCACCGTACAGGTCTCCACCAAGCTCAACCGCAGCCACCTCATCCACGGCAAGAAAGCGCTGATATTGCCTTGCTTGGGCCGTACCGATCAGGATATGCAGCAGGCCGGGCAGCAATTTGTCAGTGTAGAAAATTCTATGGGGGTGGTGCATACCTCGCAGGGCGTGCTCGACCCGCCTTCCAGCCACCTAAAAAGCGAGCCGGCTATCGTGGCGGGCGTCGCTAAAGCAACACTTGGGGCCAAAAGCAAGGTCGACTGGGACAAAATGGTGAGCAATTACGACCATATCCGGGATGCCATCGAGCAAGTAGTGCCGGGCTTCGAAGACTACAACCGCCGGGTACGCGAACCGGGCGGCTTCTACCTGCCCAATGGCGCGCGGGAGCAAAAATTCAATACGCCCTCCGGCAAAGCGGTATTCACCCCTACCGAAGTGCCTGAGAAAAAGCTGGGCGATGGCGAATACATCATGATGACGGTACGCAGCCACGATCAGTTCAACACAACCATCTATGGCTTGGACGACCGCTACCGGGGCATCTACAACGAACGCCGGGTGGTGATGATGAACAAAGCTGATATGCAAGAAGCTGGATTGAACGCCGGCGATGTTGTAGATTTGGTCGGCAAGCACAAAGGGGAGGTCCGGGTGGCTTCCAAATTTATCGTAGTAGCCTATGACATCCCGCGCCGCTGTGTGGCCACTTACTTCCCGGAGGCGAATGTCTTGGTGCCGCTTGATGCTATTGCGAAGGGCAGCAAGACGCCGACGTCGAAGTGGGTAGCTGTGGAGATTCGCAAGGTATAAACTCCTTACCGCCGCGCAGAGACTGGCTTCGCTACCGCATAAAACGTTAACACTATGCCTAAACTATACGACAATCACGGCCGCCTTATCAACTATGTACGCCTGGCCGTCACCGACCGCTGCAACCTACGCTGCTTCTACTGTATGCCGGAAGAAGGCATCAAGTACGTAGCGCGGGACGCCTTGCTTTCCTACGAGGAAATGCTGCGGCTAATGCAGCTGCTGGCGGGTATGGGCATCGAAAAGGTCCGCATCACGGGCGGGGAGCCCTTCGTACGGCGCGATATGATCCACTTCTTGCGGGACCTTTGTGCTACTGAAGGCATAAAAAAGGTCAATATCACCACCAACGGTACGCTGACCGAAGCACTTGTGCCCGAGCTCAAGGCAATGGGTATCAACTCCATCAACCTCAGCTTGGATGCGCTGGACCGGGACCGCTTTTTGGCTATCACCCGGCGCGATGCTTATGATAAAGTCATGCAGACTTACGAAGCCCTGCTCGACCACGGCATCCCCACTAAAATCAATGCAGTGGTCATGGACGGGAAAAACACGCAGGACATCATCCCGATGGCTATGCTCACCAAAAATGACCCGGTAAGCGTACGCTTCATCGAAGAGATGCCCTTCAACGGCGAGGGGGCGCATTACGAAAAGCTGGCTTGGAACCACCGCGCTATCTTGAACCACCTCAGAGCGCATTTCCCGGATATCGAAAAAGTGCCGGACCCCCCGCACTCCACTTCCTACAACTACCGTATCCCCGGCCACAAAGGCACGGTGGGCATCATCGCCGCTTACAGCCGGACCTTCTGCGGCACTTGCAACCGGATTCGCATCACCCCCAAAGGCATGCTCAAAACCTGCCTCTACGACGACGGCGTCTTCAACATCCGGGATATTATGCGGGAGGGGGCAAGTGATGCTCAACTGCGCGATACTTTCCTAAATGCGCTAGGTAACCGGGCTAAAGATGGGTGGGAAGCCGAACAGAATCGTACCTTTGGCCTGCCGGTTCAGGAGTCGATGTCGACAATCGGCGGGTAGTTTATCCTGGTGACCGAACCTGATGGGTTTCCCGTGCTGCGCCGGCGGAAGCATCATTGTTAACTACTTCCTTTGCCATTTTGGTGGAGTTGGTTGAGCGACGGGAAAAGCCGACTTCCCGCTTTTAGCCGTCCGCTGAGATTACGGGAAAAATCAACTTACAATTACATGAGAATAAGCGTGTTAATGGCGGTATCGCTGTTACTACTGTTGCCTGCTTGCCAAACGGAGCAACAAGATGCTGACGAACAGGCCTTTGGGGCGCCAACCGCTATCATACCGGAGTACCCCATTTGGGTAAACGCCTCTTGCCCGGGCCGCAGTATTCGCCTGTTTACTGCGAATGTGCCTCCGGAGTATATCACCATCCGCCTAGACAAGGCCGAAGTGGAGGTGGAGCCGGAGCCGGTGGATGGTTCGCGGAACAATTTAGTGTACTGGAATGTCAATATCCCCTCGGACCAAGGGCACCGATCCCTTTCGATCGTGAAGCAGACCGACAGCGAGGAAGTACGGCTGGCGACTTCTTCCATCCTATATGTATTGCCGGATGAAGAGGTACGGTTATTCAACCATTATACCACACTCGAACCGCCTAGCCAAGCTACACCCTCGGCCTGTTGGCCTGATTACGACGGGCCGGTGATTCCGGGGGGGCAGACCTTTACGCTAAGCTACGATGAAAAGCAGACCGACCGGGTGTTCATGTCGGATATGCGCCGGACCATACAGCTCTCTGAAGTCAAGCTAAAGGAAAATCAAAGCGGGACGGTGTACCCTATTGAACCGCCGCTTGAGTACACGGCTACGATTCCGGACGTTGTCAAGCTCATAGGGCAGGTAGAAGGGCTCGCGGGCATTGACCTAGGCAATAAAGGCAGGAGCGTCAGTATGTTTGAAGTCACAATCAAAGCTTTTGACAGCAAGGCCGATGCTACCCCTAGCTACCGGGTGGTAGAGCGAGAATACGGCAGCCAAGTGCTGTTGCGTATCAAAGACTGTGAGACTGCGGATACGCTGTCAAGCGAGCCTTTCATCGTGCCCGACCTTCTGCAAGTGGAGCTAAATTGCCAACCAAAATAAACCGTCGTGAGCCTTATGTTGGATATACAGCAAGCTACCGAGATTGTATTGGCCCGTACCCGCTCCTTTGGCGAGGAACAGCGGCCCCTGTACGAGTGCCGCGGCCGGGTGCTGCGGCAGGATATCCGGGCCGACCGTGACTTCCCGCCGTTTACGCAAGTGCGAATGGACGGCATAGCCATTCAGTGGGCGGCCTACGAAGCCGGGCAACGGGTCTATCCTGTGGAAGCCACCCAAGCGGCCGGCAGCCCACAATTACAGTTGAAAGACCCTAATGCCTGCCTAGAGGTCATGACCGGCGCCGTATTGCCGGCCGGCACGGACACTGTCATCCGCTATGAGGATGTAGAGCTAGCCGATGGGCAGGCGGTCATTCAGGAAGGTGCCAAAGTCAAATCCCGCCAGAATGCACACCTTCAAGGGCTGGACCGCAAGGAGGGGACGCTGATCGTCCAATCCGGGGCGGTGCTTTCTTCCGCAGAGATCGGCGTGGCGGCTACCGTAGGGCTGCCCGAGCTGACAGTCGCCAAAATGCCTACCGCCGTCATCGTTTCTACCGGGGATGAGCTGGTGGAAGTCCACGAATCGCCCGCCCTCCACCAAATCCGGACCTCCAATTCGCACACCATACAGATGGCACTCGCCCGCTGGGGTGTTCAGGCGGACCGGCTGCACATCGACGATGAGCTGGAAGCCACAAAGGCAGCACTGGGCCGCTGTATCGAATCTTACGACGTTATTTTGTTAAGCGGCGGCGTCTCGAAAGGGAAATACGATTATGTGCCGGCTGCATTGGAGGCTTTGGGTGTACAGAAGCATTTCCATAAGGTGAAACAACGGCCGGGCAAACCGTTCTGGTTCGGGGATGTGGAGGGGCAGTGCACCGTTTTTGCGCTGCCTGGCAACCCCGTGTCTTCCTTTATGTGTACGCATCGCTATGTACGCCCTTGGTTGCGTAAGAGCTTGGGGCTTGATCCGATGGGCTACGCTTATGCGGCACTGGCGGAAGACTTCACGTTCCAGCGAGACTTGACCTATTTCCTGCAAGTGCGCACTCAGCACGATGCTGAAAGCGGCCGGCTGATGGCGCAGCCTGTGAAAGGAAAAGGCTCCGGTGATTTGGCCAACCTGGTGGATGCCGATGCTTTCTTGGAATTGCCGAGGGGGCGCGACCATTTCGCATCGGGAGAGGTGTTTCCGTTGATTTTCTACCGGGCCCCCCTTCGATGAGCATTAGCCTTTTTGATTAGGCATCAACCGCCGGATTAGCAGCGGGATAAACAGCAAATCACTCAGCAGCGCGCTCACCAGCGTCAGACTGATCAGCAAACCGATGGTTACGCTGGGGGGGTGGATGGAAAACAGCATGACCAAGAAGCCGAAAAACAGCACAATAGAGGTCAGCACAATCGCCTTGCCCGTTTCCAAGAAGGTGATGCGCATGGCTTTTTCTACTTCCAGCCCTTTATTCCGCGCCAGCTTGTATTTGCTCAAAAAGTGAATGGTGTCATCCACGGCGATACCGAAAATGACGGCGAACACGATGGATACCCCGGCCTCCAGCTCTATCCCCAGGAAACCCAGCAGCGCCCCCGCCAGTATGAGCGGAAAGAGGTTGGGTACTAGCGAAATGAGCAGCATTTTGAGGTTGCGGAACAACAAGGCCATCAGCAAGCTCACGATCAGGATAGCAGTTCCTAGTCCGTAGAGCAGGTCCCGGCGGACGTATTCCGCATTTTTGTCAATGATCAAGCCCGTACCCGTCCGTTTGAACGCCACCACCGACGTATCCGTGTTTTCGGTAATCCAACGGTCGATGCGCTGCCCCATCTGCTTGATGGTATCCGCGCCTACGTCGTTGATGCGGGAGGTGATGCGCGCCTTTTCCCGGTCTTTGCTCAGCAGCACATTGACATTCATTTTGGGGATGCGCGTGGCTAGGCGCTGGTAGCGCTGAAATTGCTCCCGGGTATCGGGCAACTCGTAAGCTTCCGGCGCGTTGTTGTTCATCATCTGGTGGATGCTCTTGTAGACGGTAGTGATAGAGGCTACGGCCTGAATAGAGGGGTACTCTTTCAAATGGTCTTCTACTTTGGCCATCGCCTGTATCACTTCCCAGTCATTGGCTTTGTAGCCTTCTTTGGCCGTCACGGCAAACTCCAGCGGCCGGAAGCCGGTCAGGTTTTGCTCGAAGAAGCGGAAGTCCTCCGTGATTTTCTCACCAATCGGCATGTTGTTGATAATACCGTAGTTGGTCGTGATTTTGGAGATGCCCCACAGTGCAATGAACAGTGTGAGCATGCCGCCAACGGCAATCCGCGCCGGATAGCGCAGCGTGAAGCGGTAAGAGCGGTCCATCCATTTTTCCCAAAAAGCATGCCCGCGCCCCAGCTTGATGATCTGGTCTGCCCGAAACCATGACAGTACGGCCGTCGTGAAAAAGACAACCGTCACATAAGCCACCATCACCCCAATGGCCGCATTGATCCCAAAGTCGCGTATGGGCCCGACTTTGCTCGTCAGCAGCGACGCAAAGCCGATGGCGGTGGTGGTAGACGTCAGCAGCGTCGCCAAGCCGATTTCCTTTATGGTCGTTACAATCGCCCGGTCTTGCCGCTCCCCCTTGCGCAGCTCGTCGATGTACTTCGACATGATGTGTATGACATCCGAGGTACCCACGATAATCATCAGCACGGGATACAGCGCCGCCATGGCGTTTAGTTCCCGACCGGTAGCGCCCAGCAGCCCCATAAACAGCAGCATACCTAGCCCGATAGACACTAGCGCCACGAATATGCCCCACGGCCGACGGAACAAAAAGAACATCACCAGCGTCACCAAAATACCCGAAATGATAGCCGATACGGTAATCTCCCGTTTTTGCATGGCTACCAGTTCTTTCTGAAAAAAGGGCCTGCCCAGGTAGTGGTATTCCTCAAACTCGTATTCTTCAACCAGGCCGTTGAGTGCCTCTATCAGCTCCTCCGCTTGGCTGAGCTGTATGCTGGGGATTGTCTTCAGGAAAATCACTAGCGTCTCGCCATCTTCGGAAATAAGGTTGTGGACAAAACGCTCGTCGTTCAGTATACGCTTGCGGTCCGCCGCGTAGCGCTCCGGCTGGTCAATGTGGATGGCCGGGACCGAGGTGATGGCGAATGGCGTCTTGACCGGGTAGGAAAACATGGTCAGCGACTGGCTTTCTTCCACGTGCGGCAACTTGCGGGTGTCGAGGGAAAACTGGTGGAAACGCTGCAGGAAATCCTGCTCGAAAGCGCCCCCTTCCCGGCGGACTGCGATGAGCAGGAAGTTGTCATCCCCCTCGAAGTTCTCGATGAAATCGCGAAAAAACTCCAAGTCCTCGTCCCCCTCCGGAAAAAACTGTTCAAAGTCGAAGGAGAACTTCAGTTGGGTGACAAAATAGCCGCTGATGATGGCGAGCAGTATAAATACGGTAACGGATATAAGCCGCAGGTGACTCTTCATTATGGCGCTTGTGCTTGGGTTTACGTTCTGGGAAAATCAAAATCACAGTGAAAACCAGCAGTGGGGCATTTGGTTTATCTTTTTTCGGCCAGAAGCGTTTTGTATACCGCTCGCTACCGACTTCCTATTCTTCTACTCCGCCGCTTCCATTTCCGCTTCGGCCAGCTCGGCTTCTCTTTTAGACCGTTTGGCCTCCTTGCTCGACAGGTAGGAGTAGATGGCCGGGATCACATACAGCGTCAAAACCGTGGCAAAAACCAGCCCGCCGATGACCGCAATACCCATAGATACGCGGCTTTCTGAACCGGCACCCAGGGCTAGCGCAATGGGCAGTACCCCCAGTATGGTCGACAAGCTCGTCATGAGAATGGGGCGGAAGCGCGCCACCGAAGCCTCCTTGATCGCCTCCAGCCGGCTGAGCCCGGCTTCCTTGCGTTGGTTGGCGAATTCTACGATGAGGATACCGTTTTTGGCCACCAGCCCGATGAGCATGATGATGCCGATCTGGCTAAAGATGTTAAGGGTCTGATCAAAAAACAGCAGCGAAATCACCGCACCCGCCAAAGCCAGCGGCACGGTAAACATGATGATAAACGGGTCTCGGAAGCTTTCAAACTGCGCTGAGAGCACCAGGTAGATCAATATCAACGCCAAGCCGAACGCAAACACCAGGCTAGAAGAGCTTTCCGCAAAATCGCGGGAGGTGCCCGTGAGGGTGGTGTAGAAACCATCCCCCAGCGTCTCGTCGGCAATAGCGTTCATGGCCTCAATGCCATCGCCTATGGTATTCTCGCCCGCCAGCCCGGCGGAGACGGTGGCCGAGGCAAAGCGGTTGAAGCGGTAGAGCGTGGGCGGCGTAGTTTGCTCCCGGAAGGTGACCAAGTTATCCAATTGGATCATACGCCCCGATTCGTTACGCACATAAAGCGAGCGCACATCCACCGGCTCATCCCGGCCCTCGCGCTGTATCTGCCCGATCACTTGGTACTGTTTGCCGTTCATGATGAAGTAGCCGAAGCGCTGCCCGCTCAGCCCCAGCTGCAGCGTCTGCGCAATATCGAGTACCGACACCCCCAAGTCGCGGGCCTTTTGCCGGTTGATTTCGATATTCAGCTCGGGCTTGTTGAATTTCAAATCGACATCCACGAAGCTGAAGGTCGGGTCTTGGCGCACTTTTTCCACAAAGCGGGGCAGGGTTTCCTTCAGTTTTTCGAAGCTCGGCGCTTGCAGCACGTACTGCACCGGCAGCCCGCCCCGGCGGTTGCCAATGCTCTGCTCTTGGCTGAGGTAGGTCAGCGCGCCGGTCAGTTGGCCAACTTCCGGGCGCAGATCGTTGAGGATTTGCATCTGACTGCGTTCCCGGGTTTGCGGGTCGCTTAGCACCGCAAAGGCAAAAGCGGAGTTGACGGAAGTGGAAGCACCGAAGCCGGGCGAAGTCACCGAAATGACACCCTCGCTTTCGGGGATATGCTCCATCATCACCTTGACCAGCTCATTGGTGTAGGCGTCCATGTATTCAAAGGTAGAGCCCTCGGGGGCGCGGGCAAAAGCGCGGATCCGGCTGCGGTCCTCCAACGGGGCCAGCTCCTGCGGCAGCCCACTGCCAATGTCGTAAATCAACCAACCACTCAGCGCCATGATGACGATGGCCAGCCAGCGGACTCGCATAAAGCCGTTGAGCGTCGACCGGTAGCCGTTGGTCAGCGCCACGAAGAAAGGCTCCGTCACCCGGTAGAACCACGGGTGCCGGGCGCGTTGCTTGAGTATTTTGCTGGACAGCATGGGCGTCAGCGTCAGGGCGACAAAAGAGGAGATCACTACCGCCCCGGCGATCACTACCCCAAATTCGCGGAACAGCCGCCCGGTCAGCCCCTGCAAGAAAATGACGGGCATGAATACGGCGACCAAAGCCACGGTAGTCGCGATTACGGCGAAAAAGATTTCATCCGCTCCCTTCAGCGCAGCTTGCAAAGGTGTCATGCCGTTCTCCACTTTGGCGTAGATGTTCTCCAGCACCACCACCGCGTCGTCCACCACCAAACCGATGGCCAGCACTACGCCCAGCAGGGTCAGCACGTTGATGGAAAAATTGGCGGCGTACATCACAAAGAAGGCACCGATCAGGGCAATGGGGATGACGATGACCGGTATGATGGTTGTCCGCCAGTCGCGCAGGAAGAGGAAAATGATCATGACCACTAGCCCAAACGCGATATAGATGGTCTGTTCCACTTCGTCAATAGAATCGCGGATGAACTGGGTTTTGTCAAAACCGATCCCCAGTTGGATATCGGCGGGCAAGTCTTTCTTGATCTGCTCCAGCCGCTCGTAGAAAGCATCGGCAATTTCGATGTTGTTGGCACCCGGCTGTGGGACGATGGCATTGCCGACCATAGGCACACCGTCGCGTTTCAGCACCGTCCGCAGGTTCTCGGGCCCGAGCTCGGCGTAGCCCACATCGCGGAAGCGGACGATGCGGCCGCCGTCTTCCTTCAGAATGAGGTCATTGAATTCCTCCGGTGTGGTCAGCCGGCCCTGTGTGCGGACGGTCAGCTCGGTGTTCGCGCCTTCCACCCGGCCGGAGGGGAGTTCGATGTTTTCGCGTTGCAGCGCCTGCTGTACATCAAGCGGCGTCAAGCCATAGGCGGCTAGGCGGTCCGCTTCAATCCACAGCCGCATGGAGTATTTCTTCTGCCCCCAGATGCGGATTTCGCTGACGCCGTTGATGGTTTGCAGCCGTTCTTTGAAGACGTTTTCGGCAATATCTGTCAGCTCCAGCAAGGAGCGCTGATCGCTCTGGATATTGAGGAAAATGATGGGGTCGCTGTCGGCATCTGCTTTGGAAACAACGGGCGGGTCCGTGTCGGGGGGAAGCTCGCCTACCACCTGCGATACTTTGTCGCGGACGTCGTTGGCGGCGGTTTCCAAGTCGACTTCCAAGTCAAACTCCACAGTAAGCGTACTGCGGCCGTCGCGGCTGACGGAAGTGATGGAGCGTATGCCCGCGATGCCGTTTACGGCTTCTTCGATCGGTTCGGTGATTTGCGACTCGATGATATCCGCATTGGCCCCCACGTAGTTGGTCCGTACGGTGATGATGGGCGGGTCGACGCTCGGGTATTCGCGCACGCCAAGGTAAGTCAGCCCAATAACGCCAAAGAGCACGATGACAATGGACAGGACGGTAGCGAGGACCGGGCGTTTGATGCTTAAGGAGGATAAACTCATGGCATTACTGGATTTTGGATAGGGTGACGGGAGCGCCGGGCTTGATTTGCAGCAGGCCGGTGGTGATGACGGTATCCCCGGGCGATAGGCCTTTAACCACCTGAATGTAGCGTTCTTGGCGGATGCCGGTTTCCACTATGGCGGGCTCTGCTTTCCCGTTGCGGTAGCGGAAGACTTTTTTGTTGTTCAGCTCCGGAATGATGGCTTGTGTAGGCACGAGTATGGTCCCCGCAAATTCCTCCAGTTCCACCTGTACATCGGCAAAAGCGCCGGGCAATATGCCGCCGCCCGGGTTGGGCGCGGTAGCTTTGAAGCGCAGGGTGCGGGTGTCGGGGTCTATATTGGGTTCCCGGGCGATGACGTTGGCGTGGAAGCGGCGGTCGCTGCCGTCGAGCCGGAATTCCACCCGGCTGCCCACCTCCACGGCTTGGCTGTACTTCTCCGGCACGTCAAATTCCAGCTTGATGGGGTTGGTGCTGATCAATTGCACGATGGGGGTGCCCGGTGACAGGTAGCTGCCTTCGCTGACCATGCGCAACCCCAACTGCCCGCCAAAGGGTGCCCGGATCACCCGTTTTTCCAACTGGGCGTCGAGCAGGGCGATTTCCGCTTCGGTTTTTTCGACTTCCGCGGCGGCCACCTCGTATTCCTGCAGGCTGACCCCCTCTTTTTCGTACAGGGCTTTGAGGCGTTCGGCAATCTTCTGGTTGAGGCGCCGCTGCACGACCAGCCGCTGCCGTTCGGCTTGCAGCTCTTCATCTTCTAGGCGCAGCAGTACTTGCCCCTTTTTGACAAACTGCCCCTCCTCGAACTCTAGCTCTTCGATTTTGCCCGGCACTTCCGCCGTGATGGCTACTTCTTCGTTCGGCACCGTAGAGCCGTTTACTGAAATGGCATCGCGTAGGGAGCTGGCTTCTGTGACTACCGCTTCTACAGGAATAGGTGGTGCTTCCTCCGGTGCGGAACCGGTAGATTCTGAGCTTTCGGCTGCCGGCTTTGGCGTATCTTCACCGAGTATCTCATCCTGGTAAAAGAAGAAAGCAGCCACGAGCAGGACAACGGCAATCAATGCAGTAATGCGTACAGCTTTTTTGGACATAGGGCGTTTGGATGAATTGTTGTTATAACATTTATTCTAACTCTTTGGGTGTCCTATTGGTTGTCGGTGGCACTTCGTAAAGCTGAAAATATTTCACAAGCACTTGGTCCGTCAGCCATACGCCGTTGGCCGAGCGGTAAAAAATATGGCCATCATTTGCCATCCGGTTTGCATCAATGCTTAATATGGCCAGCTTGCCATGCCGCGTTCCCACCTTTGAGGCCGTTTCTAAGTCCGGGGAAAGATGGACGTGATGCCGCTGTTGCTTTTGCAGCCCGACCTCAAAAATACGGCCTAAAAACCGGGTCGCTGTGTACCGTGATAGAGCGTTTCCGGCGGTTGCATGGCTTCGTATCCCAAATCAACATCAATGGAATGCCCTTGATTGGCGCGTATGCGACGCCCGTCCTCGCTGAAGCTAAACCGTCTTTTATCGTTTTGGCTTACCACGGTTTCCAGCATCTCTTGAGGGAGTATTTGCCCATTTTGCCGAAAGGCAGCTAAAAGAGCATCGACTTCACACCAGCCTTGCCGGTCGAGGGTTAGGCCGTATAGTTCTGGTTTGTGGCGGAGCAGCAGGCTGAGTTTTTTGCTGATTTTCCTAAGGTCTTTAGGGTTCA
>JAAAOU010000471.1 GCA_009908745.1 Bacteroidota bacterium | reverse complement strand
TACACAGCCTGGGCTACTACATCGGCCGCCGACTAGCAGAGGCCTATTATGAGCAAGCCGAGGACAAAGCCGCCGCCCTGCGCACCCTCATTGAGCTGGACTATGAGGATGAAGCGGCGGTAGAAGCGCTGGTGGACGGCACTGGCTTTTTCAGCGCCTCTCTGGAAGCGCTGTACGCCGATTACGAGGCGCAGCGCCCTACCGTTACGGATATTGCCCCCTTTAAGAATGGCAGCCGCGGGGTCTTACCAGCTACCGACACCCTCTCCCTGACCTTTTCCGAGCCTATGAATACCTACTTCCGCAATTTCGACTTCGGCCCGCTGGGCGAGAAAGCTGCCGTACGCATACAGGAGGTCTTTGGCTGGTCGGAAGACCGCCGTACGCTGAAGTTTACCATTCAGCCGCTGCAGCCGGGGCGGCATTACCAGTTGATGGTGGAAAGTGGGTTTTGCAGTGAAGCAGGGCGGGCACTGCGGCCTTACTTGGTGGAGTTTTGGACGGGTGGGGAGTGAAAATGGGCAGTGGTTGACTAATCATTAAATCATCAATTTCATGCATTTGCTCCTTATTATTTTAGCTACTCTTGTTTTTATAATTGTAGCCATTGCTAGGTTTAAAATCCACCCCTTTATCACCTTAATTGCCGCTTCGGTGATGGTCGGGTTTTTGATGGGTTTGGATGGAGGCGCCATACTTGAGCATATAAGCGAAGGCTTTGGGGGAACCTTGTCTAGCATAGGGATCATAATAGGGTTTGGAGCTGTAATCGGGACGTTTCTGGAAAAATCGGGGGGCACGACAACCATAGCAAAATACATTTTGCAGCTGATCGGCGATAAAAAATCCCCATTAGCCATGAACCTGACGGGGGTTTTGGTGTCCATCCCGGTATTCTGCGACTCTGCCTTTATCATCCTTTCCTCCTTAAACAAGGCATTGAGCAAAAAAACAGGGGTTTCGGCTGTTGTTTTTGTCGTGGCACTTTCGACCGGGCTTTACGTTTCCCATGTTTTCATCCCGCCAACGCCGGGGCCACTGGCCGCAGCGGCAGCTTTAGGCGCTGATTTAGGCCTGGTGATACTCTTGGGCATCGTCGTAGCGGTGCCTACGGCCTTGGCAGGTTATCTTTGGGCTGTGAAATTTGGGTCTAAACTCACGGCTGAGGCTGATGATTCATTAGCGGAAGTGGACGCCATGGCGGAAAGCCACGCGAATATCTTTGCCATACTATCGCCCATAATCGTCCCCATCTTTTTAATTGCGCTGCGGTCAATTGCAAAGTACCCCTCACACCCATTTGGAGACGGGATTGTAGACGGTATCCTTTCGTTTGTAGGCCACCCATTGCCGGCCTTGTTTATCGGGATGCTGTTGGCCGTGCAGCTTGTTGATCAAAAAACAGCCGTAACAGAACGATTGAATTGGGTGTCAGGCTCCTTGAAAGAGGCTGGCGTGATCATACTGATAACGGGGGCGGGCGGTGCGTTTGGAAGCATCCTCCGTGCTGGGGATTTGGGCGCGATTATTGAAACCCATTTTACAGGCTTGCAAGCGGGGATATTTTTGCCGTTCCTACTAGCAGCGGTACTGAAAACCGCACAAGGTTCCTCTACGGTTGCCATCATAACGGCCGCGACTATTATCGCGCCGATGATGAATGTGCTGGGATTGGACGGTGAAATATCGCGGGCGCTTGCTGTGTTAGCTATTGGAGCAGGTGCTATGACCGTTTCCCACATCAATGACAGTTATTTTTGGGTGGTTGCGCAATTTTCGGGTATGAGTACTAAAACTACTTTGAAAAGCCATACGCTTGCGACCCTGATGCAGGGGGTTGTAGCTATTTTGCTGCTGTCTCTGGCTCAAATAGTGTTTCGATGAGTTGATGGCCATGGTGCCAAGGTGAGGAAAGTGGAAAGGGGCCCCGGGCGGTTGGGTCTGGCGGGCTGCGGCATACTGGCCTACGCCCGTTCGTTTTGCGTAGCTTGCTGAAAAACTCTTAGCAGCAGGTCACGCCAACGAGCTGCCCAATCGACAACCGAAGCGGACGGTATGATCTGAGGCCGTAAGTGGCAGACTGGGCAGGCGTCTTCGCGAGGCGGTTTGAAGGGAAAGTGAAGTGAAAAATGGGCAGCAGCATTGTGGGTTTGTGGGGGATTTTGTATGTTTAAATTATTACAATAGTCGCTATCGGAAGCTTAATAAACTATTATAGAAAAAAAGTACAGCTTCGAAATGAATAACCAAACCAATAGGGGCAAGTTGATGATAGCCAATCAAATTGTTTCGGCGTAGATACCAAGAAACGAAATCTGTGTAAAAATGGTTATTTTTGTATGGATTGATACGCTTAAACGAAAACAATTAATTGATAATGAGTAATTTGACTGGTAGATATATAAATCCATTGACCGATTTTGGGTTCAAGAAGCTTTTTGGGACTGAGCCCAACAAAGACTTGTTGATTGATTTCTTAAACCAGATACTACCGGAAAGGCATCAGATCAAGGATTTGAATTACT
Organism: Bacteroidota bacterium; assembly: GCA_009908745.1. Taxonomy (GTDB): domain Bacteria; phylum Bacteroidota; class Bacteroidia; order Chitinophagales; family Saprospiraceae; genus Phaeodactylibacter. The sequence goes on along the minus strand of JAAAOU010000471.1, from coordinate 5,935 downwards.
CAAGAAATGAACAGTTAGGACAAGCCGAATTAGATAGAAAAGCAATATTTGACCTGTATTGTATTGGTGAATCAGGAGAGCGGTTTATTGTTGAAGTACAGAAAGCTAAACAAAATTTTTTCAAGGATCGAAGTATCTACTATTCTTCTTTCCCAATTCAGGAACAAGCCAAAAAGGGAGATTGGGATTTCAAACAAGACCCTGTATATACAGTAGGAATACTTGATTTTATATTCGATGATCATAAGAATGAAGATGAATTACTCCATTTGATTGAACTCAAAAATCAAAGATGTGAGGTGTTTTACGATAAGCTAAAGTTCATCTACATTGAACTTCCAAAATTTAAAAAAACACAAGAAGAGTTAGAGCATCATTTCGAAAAGTGGTTATATGTATTCCGTCATTTATCAGAATTACAAGATAGGCCTCAACAATTGCAAGACCGGATATTTCAAAAATTATTTGATACGGCAGAGATAGCGAAGTTTTCACCAGAAGAAAGGGTGGCATACGAAGAGAGTTTGAAGTATTACCGAGATATCAAAAATGTTGTAGATACCTCACGAGAGGAAGGTAAAGAGCAAAGGACTTTAGAAATTGCTAGAGAACTAAAAAAGAATGGAATACCTATTGAGATGATAGTGAAATCAACAGGATTGAGTAAAAAAGAAATTGAGGAACTCTGAGACTGTGTTGGGATTTCCTGAAGCATTTAAAGGTGAAGGATTGAAGAAACTATAAATCACGGCATTCCAAATGATTGATATTCGACCCGTATACCGGCAAGACGAGCAACGGTTCCTCTACTTGCCTTCGCAGGGCGGCAAAGCCCGTGGCTATCCTTCAATTACATGATCAAGAACTTTAAAACATGGAGGCAATACCCCACATACCCTACATGAGACACTTCAAAACCATAGCTGAATATTGCCAGGGCATAGGGATCAGCCAACCCAAGCACCCCCATTTCGATATCCGCAGCTTTGAGGAAAATATGAAGACGGTACATCAGCAAATGCCTCCATTCCGGCATGAGTTTTTTGCCATTGCCATCAAAGCGGACGGCGACGGGAAAGCTCAGGGGCCATGTATACCTTGATGGCGGCATCGGAAGACGATAGAATCAAATCTGTCGTTACAACAGCCTCTTGGCTGCACGATGCAGAAGCAGTGAAGCTTTTCTACGGTGGCGAAGCAGGCGTAAAGGAAAAACTAGCCGCTGCCAGAACGGCTAAGAAGCGCTACGCAGAGCATGGCGTGGTGGACTACATCCCTACGATTTCAACAGAAGATTCCACGGCAGCCATGTACGGCCCGTACGACTATTACCTCAACCCGGAGCGTGGAGCAATTGCCCAGTGGAGCAGCGACAAATTCGCGGTGATGTCCTGGGAGGATTGGCTCACTGCCGATCCTATGACAACAGCCAAAAACCTTCAAAAGCCCACTTTGATGATCCATTCCGATGGAGCAGTACTGCCGCAGTATACCAAGACCTACTACGAGCAAATCGCCGCCGAAGACAAAAAACTTCATTGGATGGAAACGGAATTGGAATCTCCCTATCACCAATTCCGTTACTACGACCAAGATGCGGAAGTGGATGAAGCGGTGAGCGAGGCGACGGAGTGGTTTAAAAACAAAATGTAAACATGGCACAAAGTTTAATACGGAAACAACACCCAATTGTAACCCTAGCTAAAGAGACCGCCAAATACCTCAATAACGCATCATCAGAGGCTAACTCCTCCCAGAGCAGGCGTGTCCAACTTGCTTTTGCCAAGGAAATCGAGGCAGTCTGTCAAAAAGACCTTCCAGAACAGTGGCCCACGGAGTCCGAAGTACGAGCCCTCCGGTTTGCCCCGCAGTTGATAGGCAACCAAGGCCCGTCTGCAACAGCATCACTTTACCAAGCTGCAAGAACGGCATTGGGGTGGGTGCGCTGGACGGAGTTTTACGAAGAAGATCATTGGAGCCGTTCCTTTTTACCTAACTTTGCTAACGGGGAGGGAATTGGCCCTGACGGCCGGCTTTACAACGAAGAGATTATACTTGGCCTTTTCATCTTCGGCCCTGATTCTCATTATCCTGCCCATGCTCACCCTGCAGAAGAGTTTTACCTCATTCTATCCGGGGATGCAGCATGGCAGATAGGGGCAAACACCCCCTATACCGCCAAGAGCCCGGGTGACATCATGATCCACCAAAGGAATGAAAGCCATTCATTCAAAACAGGGGATGATCCCATGTTCTGTGTATTTGGCTGGCGCGGCGAAATGGGTGCACCGAGCTGGTATCGTGATGACATGAGCGATGAAACAGAGGAGAAAAAATTTGCTGCTATTAAAAAATCGTAAGTTTCAAACAAATGAAGCGTTGGGTATTGGAAAACAGCTTTAACTTCAAGGGCAGAGAAGTCCGCTGGGGCGTAAAAGGACAAGGGGATGCGGTAATTATGGCTCATGGGACGCCCTGGTCTTCCTTCAATTTAAGGCATTTGATTGATGGCTTATCAGACGATTACCGAGTCTATTTTTTTGACCTGTTGGGTTATGGCCAGTCGGATAAATCTAATGGCGATGTTTCCTTAGGCATACAAAACGAAGTATTGAGCAGACTCATTGAATTTTGGAAAATGATTTTCACGCCCCTGCACGATCCGGGGTATCAAAAATTTTATCCAGCATACCATACAATTCAGGATGCTTCTTCTTCAGCAAGTGCGGGCGCTCGAAGAAGTATTCAGCCACGACAGCGTAGAACTCGCTCTTTTTCGTGCCCCCGTAGGGATTGATATCGGATCGCCCCTCGTAGATCTCGTCGATCTTCTTTTCCATCAGCTGCATCCACGGCAGGACATATTGCTTTTCGAGTAGCCGCTCCGGTATGCCATCAATGGTGCCGTCTGCTTTGTCGAGCAAGTGGACGAACTCGTGGATGGCCGTGTTTTTCTTATCGGTCTCATTGGCGAAGCCGAGGTGGAGGGCGGGCTTGGAAAGGATCATTTGCCCGTTCATAAAGCCAGTACCCACCATGCCCAGGATACGGCGCTCCTCCCCTTCCGTCTGGAAATCACGGTTAAAGGTTGCCTTGTAAAGCAGCACCTCCGAGAGGTTGGCGTACCTCCATTCCGGAAAGTGGAAAATGGGGATGACGGCGCTGGCGGCGACCAATAGCCGGTCTGTGGCCGTCACCTCCGTTTCGATGCCGGTAATCTGGCAGTTGAGCAGGAATTCTTGGACCTCATATTCGAAGGTCTTTTTGTCCGTCTTGCTCAAAGATTGGTAAAAGGGCACTTTTTGGGAAAGTACCGCACGCCATTGCGATGGGAAAGGGTGCTCGGGCTGTTGCCAAGCGTAGTTCTTCTCTATCTGGACAATCAGCAGAATGAGGATGCCGACGAGAAGTAGAACAATGAGGATGGTAGACATGGCCACAAAGGTAAAGAAAAGTGGAAAGAGGTGCCGGGCGGGTAGGCTCGGCGGGCTGCAGGATACTGGCCTACCCCGCAGCATTATCAAAACTCAACCGCCGCAGGCAAAAAACCTATATGTCCTATGTGTTTCCACCTCATCCCAAAGCCGCCAAACGCCACCGTATTGTTTTGAAACACATAGGCACATAGAGCACATAGGAGTGGTTCATAGCTATATGTCCTGTCCCTATGTGTTTACCGTTTTGCATAGCTTGCTGCCCCCGCATAACAACAAATCAGACCAACGAGCTGCCCAACCACAACCGAAGCGGACGGTATGACCTGAGGCCGTAAGTAGTAGACTGGGTAGGCGTCTTCGCGAGGCGGATATACCGGGATAGGGTTTGTACAAAATAGATTTTGTGGGGCGCTGCAGCACAGGTGCAACCCTATGCCGAACGTGGTCATACGCTTGCCACTTTCGTGCAGGGGTTTGTCGCTATTTTGCTGCTGTCTCTGGTTCAAGTGGTGTTCAGATGAGGTTGGAGCTTCTCCATTCCAGAAAAAATCACAAGCAGAAACAGAATTATTGAAAAGCCCTATATTCGGCTAAGAAAAGCCACAATCAAAGACAAAGCATTAATTTTATGGATGAAAATGATGGCAAAACTTCAAAGGATTCACCAAACCCTGAACCCGATCAACCGGCTGATGTACAAAATCCGCCTGTTGATGCTAAAAACAGGGCTCCCCGTGCGGACCATTCGTCCAAGAAAAAGGTCCGGCAATACTTCTTTGAATTCCTGATGCTGTTCCTCGCTGTTTTTTGCGGATTCCTCGCAGAGAACTGGCGGGAGCGACTGCAAGAACAGAGCCGCGAAAAAGAATTCATCCACTCCATTGTAGAAGATTTAAAATCAGATACCCTGCAGTCCAATAGAATATTAGCACAATTAAAAAGAACAAGCGCCGGTATCGATAGTGTATTACATGAGTTAGCGTCGCCTGAAGTTCTGGAGAACTCTAACAAGGCCTACCGCTTATGGACGAAAAACCTGGACATCAAAACCTTCGTCTCCAATGACCGGACCATACAACAATTAAAAAACAGCGGTGAATTGAGGCTAATTAGAAACAGAGCCGTTTCAGACCGGATCATGAAATACGATCAAACCGTAAAGAATTATTACCAGCAATCCAATTTCATGTACAGCGCGCTCAGTGATCAGGACATCTACCGACAACTTTTCGATTTCATCAGCCTCAGCAAAAATGACAATAGCCCGGTCCCCCTAACAGAAAAGGGTAAACAGTCCCTGAACGAGGCGTATGCCCACCTGCAACTATGGAATTCCGGCCTGCAGGGTTTGATAAGCTGGCTGGAAGGTGTTAATCATGAAGGAAAAGACCTCTTGATGTTTATCCAAAAGGAGTATCATGTTAAATGATTTTATTCGGCGTGCCAGCTCGATGCCGTACGCCCACCGAGCATCAAAGCAAACACCCCAAAGCCATCCGCTGGCTTCAGGGTGAATCAGGCATCTTCAGGCCGGGGCTTTACCCCGGGGTGAATGTCGGTGCGGCACGCCCCTACTGCTCAAACAACTTTTCGTAATCCGCCACACTGCCGTGGTCCAGGCAGCACTCGATGATCTGCTTGCCCAGAGGGCTCAGGCTGTCTTCCTGAAACTGAGCGAGCGTTTTCTCAAAGAAATCCTGCAAGATTTTTGCGCCTTGGTCGTAGGCTTCCTTGCCAACCTCTTCCTGGTATTCCACTTTGAGCATCCCCTTGGGGATTTGGATGCGCTCCAATTTCATTTTATTCATAGCATAGCCCAAAAGACTACAACGGGAAGGGCTCAGTTGCTCGGGCAAGAATTCCGCATTGCCTTTGCGTGCCAAATACTCCCGGCTAAGCCACTGCGGCATGAAGCTGGTTTTCCAGGCACCGATATGCTGATTCGGCGTGAGGATGTATTTCACATCCGGCGTATCTACGATTTGCTGCAGCAGCAAGTTGGCTTGCTTGACCTTTTTCCCCGTGGCGAAGGGCCAGTAGCTGCCTACCCCCTCGCTACTTATACCTTTCGTCTGTATGATACTAGGGTTAGCATGCCCTCTAGGGGCCACCAATCTCCAGAGCCAGGCGAGCGCCGGCGGCAAAATATGCATAACGCCGACGATACCGTAGTTCGGGTTTTCCCTGGTACAAGGCGGCGTGCGCAGGCCAATGCTTCTGATATCAACCCGGACTGGGTCAGAATAAATACCGGGGACGATATCCCTTGGCAAGATCACCCTCGGGTTGGGGCAAGGTACACCGGGTGCATCTTGCTTGTGGTCCCAGATCAACGCCCTCCCACCGGGGACAGCTTCAATATTCAGGAAGAGCAGCGGCTTTTCTGGTTTGGCCGTAATTTTTTCCAGCACCATGTCAGTACCATATTCCTCGATATGATCCACCCGGATGAACCAAGCATCCTCGGCATCTTCGAGCCAGAGCTTGCCGTCCCCCTT